>NZ_AEVS01000108.1 GCF_000189255.1 Vibrio brasiliensis LMG 20546
AAAACAATTACCAGTAATAGACAAGGTAAAAAAGATTGTAACATCAAACATTTATTCAGCTTCTTTTAGGTATTAACAGCCCTAAACATAAGCAAACTATAATGCTAGACCATCGTATTACTTCATTATGTTTGAATGATACTTCGGGAAGCATGTTCATTAATAAAGTTCCATTCATAAAAATTGAATAGTAATTACCACCAGTGAATCCAATAACCAGAATAATGTAAATATATACGTACACTGAGCTATTAAAGGTCAAATAGGATATCCGCCTTAGAGTAACGAGCAAAATAATCGTAATGAAATAAAATATAGTTTCTTTCATATTTCCTAGTCCTTTAAATTTATCCATGCTGTCAAAAATAAAGTCCGAACAACATTGATTTTCCTAATTTTTTGATATATTGTGGAATACACAAAATAGCAAAAGCAAACATTATGACTAGGCTTGACCATTGTATCTGGTCATTCGGTAAATTAAGAATATTCTCTTCAAAGTGATTAACAACAGACGGGGCATTTCCATGGACAAAGGAGCCATAGTTGAAAATTGAATAATATTGAGAGCCTATAACTATATATGCCAAGATCTTACAGAAAGCATAAAATTTATTCTTGCTGTAACGAAACAGCTTTCTTGCTACATAGATGAGAATGAGAGAAAAAGTCCAAAACAACATTAATGTAATCATAGTCAATCCGATATAAGTAGAAGATTCTCACCCAGACTCTTCCGGATGTTTTGGGATAAGGAATCCTGAGTAAATACATACACCAAGGCTAAGACAAGAAATTAAGTCATTGTTCGAGTAATAAGGCATAATTGATTCAAGCACTTTAAAGAATGGATAACCACTCACGAAAATAGAGTAGTAATTTAAAAGAATCGGATAGAAGACAAACACGCAATAAGCCAATCTTAAAATGTTGTTTGGGAATTCATACCCAGCCACCTTCCGGAAAACGAAGGTTATCGAAGTGGTCAATAATAAAAACATCGCTACGTCAATCATCTATTCAGCTCTTTTAGGAAGGCAAAATATCAGTGTAATTATAAATAAACCACATGAGAGCCATTTCATTTCAAGGTTGGGTAAATCGAGGTATTTAATAAAAAAATCTTCGTACAGCAGTATCTTTGATGGAACACCCGCCGTTTTTGTCCCAAACTGAAAAATTGACCAAAACTGTCCTCCTAAGACCAAAAACAATAATAACTGACCTATCAGAATGACACCTTTAGATGGTTTTCGGTTTACTCGCCATAGAAGATAAATGAGCAAAAGTGAGGTAACAATGTATGTAATGGCGATCATTTATTAACCTCATCATAGAGTGAATATGCTGTAATACCGTCACCTGCTAGTTCTGTACCTAGTGCTAACCTACTTGATGCTTGATAGCCCCTTAAGTAATCTTCTGCACTATACCTAAATAACTTAAATTGCTTGGCTTTTTGAGTTCTTGTCCACGGAATCGGATTTAGGTTACGCTTGGATGCAATCTGATAAGCTTCAGCTGCGTTTTTGGCGGTGGTAGTTTTAGCTAGTATCCCATAAGCAGACAAAGCTAAGTCTGTCCCATAGTAGGCAATATCGCCGTGGGATTTTGAGTAACCTAGCGATTCCGCTGCGTGTTGATAGCCTTTTCGAACTGGCCCTGTTGCATTCTCATCACCATCCCAAAAGTACTTACCATTTTCATACAGGTTATTCGCGCCATGAGCCATCATTGGACCACCAATAAAACATAAGGCCGCCGCTGAGGCGTAGCATATTCCCGCGCCTGTTGTTACCTGCATAACACTAGCAATAAAACCAACTCCTTTTTTAAAGATCAAATCACCTTGCTCGATAAGACTTTGTTTTTCTTTTTGAAGCTCTTTGAATACTGTCTCTTTGTCCTTCTTACCGCTTTTAAAATCGTTCACCAGGCATTGCTCAAACCGGTCGACTTCACGAACAAACTGCATCTTCAGACCGCCATCTGAGATGTAGCGATGTGAAAGAGTGACAGCCTGCATGGTGAGCCCTTTAGCGGCTTTTTCGACCTCACGAATGTCCCATGAGCCTAGCGCGGTTTGGTTTCTCATCCTAAGTACCTATCCCATGTTTGATAACCTTCTGTACCTGCCATGTTATGTTTCCAGATAATGTCGCGGTAAGTGAGATGGAATATCTCAGACATGTTTTCATCTCCGGAAGCGAGCACATTTGGTTGATCAAATGACAGGGAGGTTATCAACGCATCAACTAACTCAATCGTGTAGAAGTTTTCGTTATAGCCTTGCTCATTGGTTCGGTAGAATTTGATAGTGCATTGCAGATGCTCTTGTTTGGAAAGGGCGTTCCCGAGTAATGGTGAAGACTTATCAACGGGTTTGGTAATGGCCATTTCCGTTGGCTTACCGTTCTTGTTTAAGGTGAAGTTACAAGCCAGAACCGTGATTTCATCTTTATGAGATTCTTGAGCCTTATTGCCAATTGAATCTTTGGTGTTACAGCCTTGAGAGATACAGTATTGCTCTTTACCCATGATCGATAAGTATGCCGTATGAGCCATAATTTACTCGTATATATTTATGGAACCGTACACATAGCGTATATCAATGAGTCAGTTATGGGCGACCGCTAACTATCTGGATTTGAAGCAATATTCATTAATTTGGTTCAAATTACCTTAAAATGGTTTAGAAAATCAGACATTGAAACGGATGGGTGATGAGGTCAAACATCTATCCGCTCCTTTAACGTTGGATGAATGGGACTTTACTTACATGAAATGGCTTGTTCACTTTGGACTCTAGCTCTTGTAGTTTTGCTGCTTCTGCTATCTGTGGAGCTTTAGCGATGTATGGTTCGAATGAAACATACTTATTAACAAACTCTTGAACCTCTTGAGTTTGTATAGCTAGCTGTTTTTTAAAAGCGCCAATTTCATTAGACAGGCACGCATTAAAGCTGCGTTGGGCAAGGTATATGAGCACTTCAGTTCGCTTATTCTCTTCCAATGACTTTAACCAGTCCGAGTTCGGAAAATCTTGATGCCCAGTCTTTGCGACCTCAAAGCAGAGATCTTTTTTCGCTTCTAGGGCATCGTAACTCATTGTTAAAGAATCACTTGCTTGCGTTTGCAAACTCGCACTAAAGAGCATCACTGCTAACGCATTGCCAAAAGTCTTTTTCTTTTCCATTGTTAACAACCCCTATCATGCTTTGGACAAAAAACATTCATACTAGAGCCTATCATGGGCTTGTTGGGGTTCATCACTGGACAGGCTGTTTTGGAAACCAAGTCATGGCATTGCTTTTCGTTTTTGGGGTAATGCCAATGGTTTGAGGTCAATTAGGAAGGTACGCTGTCTCTTTGAGGGTAGAACGTAGTGTTCTGAGGCGAAAAGCCCTCGCGGGAGCGAGGGCTTGGTGAGGCAGTCAAAATCTATTGTTTTCCTGAAAAATAACGAAAAACCTAGTAGATTTTAGTCGTATTGAGCAGCACCACATACAAGTTTTATGCATTTTCAATTGGTACAACTAAAAGCTATTAACTTAGCCCTTTGAACATATACCACTGAATGCTCTTTGCTCCCTAATTCACATACACTTGAACCCATAGTTCAGATATTACAAGTACGATAATTAATAGAAGCAGTAAACAACACACTATGGAGTTTTCAAAACTATAGCGCCATTTGTATTCAAGTCATAAAGAGATCCATAGTAACGAAACATTTTGTTAAGCGACTTCTTTGTTGGCGCTATTCTTTAATTCTCCGGCTTGCTTCATTGCGCTGCGCATTTGTTGCGCTACCGCTTTAACTACCTTCACACAAACTGAATTACCAAATTGCTTGTAGATTTGCCCTTGCGATACTGCGCCAACATCAAAGCTTTCAGGGAAACCTTGTAAGCGGGCACACTCTCTAGGTGTTAACTTACGTGGGTTCTTACCAATATGGCTTTGATCGATAAGAATTTCAGAACCATCTTTGTAATAGCGAGCACTAATTGTATTGGTGTACTCACTTTCAGCGTTGTAGAGCGTGTAACCAAAACCATTGCCTTTTGTTTTATGGCCTTCTTTGCGCTTTTGGTGACCTTCCCACAAACGATCAGATATTGTATAACAATCTTTACCAATAACTTTCGCCTCCGCTTCTAACTCTTGGTCAGACTGTAGAATATCTCCTACCTTCGTTGGTGTTTTCGGTGGTTCAGGCCAATTAAACACTTGGTCGAAATCTACACCTGTATAGTAATCTTTATCGAATCCGATGATGAAAATACGCTCGCGATTCTGCGGTACACCAAAGTCGGCAGCTCTTAGAACTCTCACATCCACCCAGTAATTAAGCTTATCGCTTAGTGCATGGCGAACTTCTTCGCTGAGGAGAACATCTTCAGGAATTTTATGTTCACCCTTACCTTCCAAAAAGTTCAAAATAGTTTTAAGTGTTTGACCTTTATCGTGTCCTTTCAACTGCTTAACATTTTCAAGCAAAAACGCTTTGGGACGTTTCTCTACTAGGATTTTTTGAATTTCGAAAAACATAGTTCCACGGGTATCATTGAAACCCTGCTTAAGACCGGCTTGGGAGAATGCCTGACAAGGAAAACCACCTAATAGAATATCGTGTTCTGGAATCTGTTCTTTTACGCAGATTTTAGTGATATCACCGTTAGGCATTTCACCATAATTGTGAAGATATGTTTTCTGAGCGAACTTGTCCCACTCTGATGTGAATACACAATGACCACCAAGCTCTTGAAATGGTTGACGAATGCCACCGATTCCAGCGAATAGATCGATGTAAGTGAAATCACACTGGTTTTCAGGCGCTTGTCGAAACGGAGCTTGCTCTAAGCGAGCATCTAATTCTTCTTTCAGATTACCAATTGCTTCTAGTTTAGCTTTGGTTGGTTTGTGCTCGCCATTTTCCCAACCTCTTACAGTTCTTTCACCTGTTGAGCTCATTCCTAGCAGATTTGCGAACTCCGCAACACCTAAACCAAGGTTTTCTCGTGTGTTTTTGATATATTTAGCAACTGATTGATTAGATTGATCCACTTTTACTATCGCTTATCCGGTTTTTGACCCGGAGATAGTAACACTGTGTATCTAGACAGGCAAATAATTAAAAAGGCTTAAAATGAGAATTGACGAATTTGTAGAAAACTGTGCGGGCTTGAACAGCTCAATGAGCCTATCATACGAAGATCTAGCCCCTTCATTTAAGTTTTCTAATACTGGTAGAAGAGGTACTAAATACTTTTCTATCACTTTGAAACAAGCTCTTCACGCGTTGAGAGATATCCGAAACAATCTTGCTCAATTCTCGCAGAATGCAAACTACGATGAAGACAGTTGGCGTGATTTGTTCCCAAGACACCTAACTGATGATGTCACTATCGCGTTGTCTACCGTTCAAACCCTGCCCCTATTCTCTGTTCTCAGTAAAATTATTTCTGTATCGAACAACCTAGAAGCAGGATATAACGATAAAGTAATGCCTCTTGAGCCGCAATTTCTCGATCAAGCAATCCTCTACCTTGAAAGTCAACTTCCTAATAATGAAGCATATTTAGCTGCGGTTTCTTCTGATAGCACCACAGCAGAAGATCGCGTCTCCTCTGGCATTAACAAAATCTATTATGGCGCGCCTGGCACAGGTAAAAGCTATACCATCGATCAACAAACCAATGCTGGGCACACATTCCGCACGGTTTTCCATCCAGACACACAATATAGCGATTTTATAGGTAGCCTTAAGCCTGCAATGGTAGATGGCGTTATTAGTTACTCTTTCCGTCCTGGTTGTTTTACCGATGCTATCGTCCACGCAGTTACACATCCTGAGGCAGAATGTGCTCTAGTTATTGAGGAGATAAACCGTGCTGCTGCGGCAGCTGCCTTTGGTGAAATATTCCAGCTCTTAGATCGTGATATCTCAAAAGCAAGTAAGTACCCAATACACGTATCCGATCCAGATTGGCTTGAATATTTAAACAGCAAAACCGAAGGTTTCTTTGCAGATGGGAAACTTTTCATTCCATCGAACTTATCGATACTTGCAACAATGAATAGCAGTGACCAAGCTGTAATGCCTCTCGATACAGCATTTAAACGTCGTTGGGAATTTGAGTACCTACCTTTCGACTATGACAACGCTGCGCAAGGAACATTGCCACTGGCTCTATACTACAATGGAGAAGTCCAAGTTAAGCATGTCCAGTGGTCTGATTTTTCAAAAGTTATCAACAATATACTGGCCGTTGATCATATCCCTGAAGATAAGCTTTTGGGTCATCGCTTCCTGGATGATGCTGAGCTAAATGAAAATGGAGCTAACTCTCTTAAAGGTAAACTATTTATGTACCTGTGGGACGATGTGCTCCGACACGGTCAGCGTGATGTTGTATTCGCAAATACTGTTACTGAACTAGGTGAAGATGTAGAGCTAACAACTTATGGCCGCTTAATCACAGCCTACGATGACAATCAATGTGTTCTTGTTGAGCATCTATCTGAAATGTTATTCCAAATGACTATTGAACGTGAAGAGCAACAATAAGGTCAATTATGGAACTACGCTTAGAACTCCATACAGATAGGTCATCACTTCTTTTACTAGATACCAGCTTGCGAAGCGTATTGATTAATCGAGGGTTGGTCACAACCGGAGGCAAATCTGTCTCTTTTTGCGGGTTAGTACATGCAGACGGAAAACTGCATGCCTTTCTACCCCGCTCGACTAAGGCTAACGCTCGAAATAGAGAAAACGAGATCACTATGGCATCTCAGTTGATGGAAGCTTTACATCGCTATTCAACTACTAAAAATAACCATATTACAGCAGATGACGATGGCGACGAATTTATTGGGATGAGTCGCCTGAGCTCTATTGTTTGGCTGCTTCGAGATTTCCGCACCAACGGACTATTTTTCACACGTAAGCAAAAGAAGGTTATAAACAGCGGTAAGCCAGATTGGAAAAATACAATCAGCAGAAGAACTGCCTTCTTAACTGATAACGGGCCTGTTTATTTAGATATCGATGGTGTACTGAATAGTAGGTTCATTGGTGATGAGTTAACTCGGATACATGCTCACGTTATCCGAAAGCTTGATGAGCAATTCAGTTGGCTGATTTCACCTAAAAAATCAAACATAGCCGATAGCTTGCAAGCAATACCTCAACCTTCGGGGAAAACGTCGTCTCAAATAGCTCATTTAAAATCTCAGCTTCATACTCACTACGCTACGCGAGATATAGAACTTATCTCGCACCTTTTGACTTTCCTTGAAGAGACGAGAGGCCAAAGTAACAATAGCTATGCAATGGGGGTTAAGCGCTTTGAAGGGATGTGGGAGCATATGCTTGCGCACACTTTGAAGTGGACGATTAAGGTTAACCACTTACTTCCAACTCCAGCGTATAAGATGAGTGACGGTAGTATCGTGGAAGCCGCATCTAAAGGGCTAAGAACGGACATCGTTTTAAATAGACCTCATTCCAATATCTTTGCCGTAGTCGATGCGAAATACTACGATACACTCACCAATACGAGAAAGGCACCTGGTTGGCCTGATCTGGTTAAACAGTTTTTCTATGCTAAAGCTCTCCATGTCTATAGAAATTCAGCCCGAGTAAATAATGCATTCATCTTCCCCGGAGAAGATGGCGTTATTTCTAGTGCACACATGAAAAACCGAGGCACAGGGACACTTGAAGACACTGATTTTCCACCGATACAGTGTATTTACGTCTGCCCTAACAACGTAATACAGCATTACATAAACCGTAAAAAAATGGTGGAGCTCAGCGAGTTGCTCGTACCTAATAGAGTCTTAGAAACCACATAGCTACACTGTTTTCAGAAGTGGAACTCAAACATTGAGGCAAGCTAATAATGCATCAGACTGTTTTTATACACAGTCAAATGCATTTTTTTATGCCTATCGAAACTTAATAGATAACTCTGAGTGCTCAGGCTTTTGACTGCTATCTAGCACTCAAAAATTTTTCAGTATTTCGGACACATCTAAATAAAAAGCCAAAGCATCACTAGCTTTGGCTTTATTATTCAACTAATCAATGAAGCATTATATTTTGACAAGTTTGCTGGATTTCTGGGCGATCTTTATAGATATGAGATCGTCAAGAATAAGCTGTAACTTCTCTCTAATATTAAAATCTTCGGCCCAGACTAAAGGAAGAGTAATATATAGCCCCTTAGCTTCTACAATTTCAACTCTCACACCAGCTGGAAAGTTCCGTTGTATTGATAATAAATTAAGAGCTAATTGTCCTTTAAGTTTTTCCATTCCTTTGGTTCCATTAGCGTCTATGAGTCGCCACGCTAAGAAACTCTCAGGTTTATACTCAAGCGAAAGATCAAATCCTGCCATAGGTTTAACAGCACGTAGCTGAAATATGTCTGGGCTGGCACTTTTGAGCCAAGGTTCTTGATCTAGTATAAATTTGTTTTCATCAGGGGAGATTTGTTCTTGAGTTAGAATTTGCTCGATAGGTTCACTCGTTGGCTCATCAGATGCAGGGTTATAAAGACTTGCATTTAGTAACTGAAGCTGTTTTCTATCTTCGAGCATGTTTCTTTGCTCTGCACTCAGGTAGCTGTAACCTGTCCTTGCTCCTACAAAGATATTTGCTAGCGAGTAGACTTTTCCTCCTAAATTTTCTTGAAGGTTAACTTTCATAGCATTGATACTGTCCTTCTCTGGATTGAGAAGGACAAGTATCATCGCTCTTAGAGCTATGTTCTGATCATCAGAGTAAATAAGGTTAACGTCTTCATTGTTAATTATTTTTTGAGCAGTGTCGAACCAACGTTGAACATCATCGGAGTTTGCTTCTGGTGGTAATCTTTTCTTAAAATTTTCAACAACTTCTATTAATTGCCACCCAGCATCTATGTTGAAAAAAGAACATGTTTTGAAAAACGCAATCGCGATAGCTAGTTGGTTAATATCACCTAAATAAGAAGTTAGAATCGCGCTTAATAGTTGTTCGGCATTACCTTTAAAGCTGGGCAGCTCCGCTGCAAATTGGGGATATGCCAATAGATGTGAATGTGTTGCCGCTACAATTGCGTCATTCAACGCCATCTTCAATGTAAAAGTATGTTTGTCTATTACGGGAGGCTCAACAATATCTATTGCTAACTCTGATGGCTCATTACCACTTGTCAAAGCGTAACATTCGATAGTGCTTGAATCATAATTTTCGTAGCTGCGCTCTACAAACATATTCAAGCTATCTTGGTCAGAGAAGCCAATATTAGATATATTACTGTATGGTAGGTAAGACCCACCTAAGTGTTGTGTTAGACCTACAACTACATTTCTATCTCCCAATTTCCCTTGATTAACAAGGGAATGCATTGTGGGGCGATCAAAAACCTTCTGCCCATTCACATCAAAACAATACTCTAGAGGAAGAAGTTCGTAAGTGAGAACGTAACGACTAAGGTAGCGTTTAGAAAGCATAACGTAGTACGTTGTAGTAGGGGTCATTTCCATTATTCTTGTTCTCTATAATCAATTAATCCAGAGGCGCGGTTCGGAAAGTGCTCAAAAAAAGCAGGGTTAGCTCTAGTGCCATCATTACATAAGAAAACTAGTTCTTCACGTGCTCTTGAACACATAACGTAGAGATTCATCTTAAAGGTTGCTAGGTCAGTATCATCAACAGTAAAAGACTGTAATTGAGGGATAAAAACAGCATCGAATTCTAGCCCCTTGCAGCTCTTACGGTGTAATACCGTCACTACTCCTTGCGTGTCAAATACTAAGTCTTCACTACTTTTATAGTTCTTGCTACTGTATGATTGCACAGTATAATTAGTCAAGCAGTCAGCTATCTTTTTGGCAAATAGTTCTCGATCTGTGTCATTGTCAACAATTACACCAACTTCTAATGCTGCTCTGTTTTTTAGTGAACGACAAATATATTGAATCTGCTGCTCAACGTTACTTACAACAACCAGCTGAGGTTTGTTACCTTGCCGATTAGGTAGTTTTGGAACACCAGTCGGTAGCCCTACATAAAAATGACTTGCTACTTTTGCTATTTGATATGTATTTCTGAAGTTAATTGTTAAAGAAAACTCACGCTCAGGCTTCTTGTTCAATTTAAGAGTCGTTCTAATGTCTTCTAAACTAGAGTGACGATTCTCCTCCAATCTTTGATTCTCATCCGCAAGGATCGTTAATGCTCCATGCTCTAATTGCTTAGATGTCAGATGTAAGAACGAAAAAAGACCAGGTTCGAAATCTTGTGCTTCATCAATAATCAAGTGTCCCCAATCGACCATTTTTTCTTGAGGTTGATCTAGGTACAAGTCACGCATTGCTAACCAATTGTATTGCCATCGTGCAAGCTCCAATGGTTCATGTGAAGTTCCTGTCCACGCGCTATAGATACTAGGATCTAAGTCATACCGGCTTTTTGGGACGTACCACATCCCTTTTTTATTTGTGAATGGGTTGAATTTATTTGCCCCCCATTTTCCGCCGACTTTTTTTAACTTGTCTTTATCCTCATATGGGCAGTTCACAAATGCTCGGTCCCCATCAATAATGAGTGTTTCTGAGCTATGACCTGTAGCGATTCTATGTGACCTCCACCACTCGGGAAACCAAGTATGCATCGTTTTTGATTGCACGTTTCCATTTATTTCAGCTGCCACATTCTGTGTGTAACGCCTTAGAACACGGTTGTACATTAAAACAGTTACGTCACGGTTCTTATTAGCTAATATCTGCGCTCTAAGGAAGGCAATTACAGTTTTACCTGTTCCCGGAGGACCCGAAACCAGAATGCTTCCATCGATAGGTGCATCTTCAAAAATGTCTTGTTGTTCTTCGCTTATTTGACGCGCATTAGGCATTCTCATTAGCTAAACTCCTGCTGCGCATTATTGATAATTTTAGTAAATAAGCCTTCATAATTATCTGTACCGATTAAAATCTTTCGGTCCAGTAAAAGGTTGTTATTCTCGCAACTAGTTTCTGAAATTATTGTACAAGAGTGACATGCAGCTTGGTTTAATCCCATAATGCCTAACTCTTGCTTTTCACTACACACTGGGTCATTAGAGCACCAATATGCAGTTTCTAACGCAGCTAACATTGCTGGAAACAATCTGTTAGCTTCACCTTGCTGAACGAGCCCCCCCAAACTTCCTTCTGAGTCACCATCAGCTGTATATATAAGTAGTCCGGCTTGACCATCATCAGCATAGATTCTCTCTCTTAGAGAACCACTAGAATACCCACTTTCAAAACTTAGCTGTCTAATTAATAGGTGGGCTAAAGTATGTAGAACTAAAAACTTCACGCTTGGAACTGGCAAATAAGTGGAGCTGAGCTCCGTATGGTGTTTCTTCAACTTTTCAATTCGCAGCTTTAACTCGTGTGGCATATGCTGTTCCCAAGTCTTAATGACAGAGTTATCCATTTCAATGAATATGCCTTCGCCATAGACTTCAGTAGCAGGAAGCCACGATCTATTCTCCAAAACGGTTTTGGGGCTAACAACGTTATCACTTGGTGATACGCGCTCAAATCCACAAAATGCACGTACTTCACGTAATTTATCTAATAAAACAACTCGCTTTATTACAGAATCAAAGTCAAAAGTGGGATAGTTAGCCCAGTCTGCGACCTTAGCTTTAAAAGTTTTAGTCTCTTTACTCGCAATATCTGGAGAAGAAAGAACATCCCACTCAGCAACTCTTAAATCTTCATCTTTCGGAACTTTATACGTACGCTGTTCCTTTTCTTTACCAGTTACTGCGTTCAAAACTTGTTCTTCAGTAAGATCAACCTCTTCCGCAATTTCTTCAACATATGCGTTAATTAGACGTTCTTTTCCATCAGATAAAGCAGTCATCAAACTTTCGAAATAATTTGATTCTTTTATCTTAAGATATATTTGGTTACCGGAGCTTTTCTCTGAATGAGGGATATCCAATGCAGAGCGCACTATTGAGTAATAGAGGTTGCTTGCTCCCCTTTGTAATACATGTAGCTGTTCATCACATTGGCGCTCTGCAGGAGCTTTATATTCCCAAGGCTGAGTATCATTGCATTTAACACCTGCGAGTCCTGTCTGACTCATTATTTCTTTAAGAGAGTTTTTTGAGCCACACTCTGGATTTCTACACTCAACATAGAGAGCATCCAAACCGCTACCAAGCTCAGGGTTAGACAGGAAGTAGAGCTCTGGGCTTTCACAAGTCTTCTGTCTGCTATTTTTGTGAGCCCAATACACCCAAGGAATATCTTGAAGATGCCCTTTTTGACACGCAGCGACAAAACGCATTGGAGCAAGAACTTTTTGCTTACATGAGTTATTCGCACATACCGGTATTCCATCTGCGTTGAGCTTACCGGTTTCTTTTTTCCAAAGTTCCATGCGTTTACAACGTGGACAGAACATCCATTTCGGGAAACGTACTGTCATTAAAGCATTATGGGGACCGACCTCATCTCTCTTATTCTTGATTACCGGCGGTTTTTTCAAAGCCCATACGCCAGCTTCGCGAGATAAACGCTCTAGCTTTATCTCTTCAAGCCTTTTAGGCCAATGAATCGGGTCTGCTAATGCGAGAGATTCATCACCAAGCTCGATGATAGAGCCTGGACCAAAAGGTGAAATCAACTGAGAACTACGGTAAGCGCGGTTTGAATCTGCCATTAGTTCTCTCCTCTAATAAACAAACAGGTTTCAGTATCGACATTTCTCATTGAATTTAGGGTGCGCCATGCCTCATCATGTTGCGCACTTTCATAAGGTTGGATCAACGGTTGAAATTGCTTTTCTCCCGTGTAGTGGCTTAACGGCCTGATCGTTCTATCACAACGTTCCTGCCATGTGTCGACTAGAGATTGAAGGTATTCTAGAGTCTCGTTTTGCTCCTTTTTTGGCATACCGTCCATAGCCTTTACGATACGCTTTTTAAATACCGCCAAGAGTGTTTTGAACTCAGAATGGGACACATCTAGATGTCTAGCGTTTTCATTTTTTCTTAGGTAACCCGTAACTCGGACGACTGAAATTAGAGCAGCATGCAGAGCTCGTTCAAGTGCAGGTTTAGCCCAAGGGGTAATACTAGTAGGCTCAACGTAACGATATAGGGCTTGATGATAGCTTTTGAAAGTTTCATAGTGTGAGCGATCTCGTGGCTTAGTTGGAGAGTATTGAGTGATCACAATACCTGGAGGACGTTTTTTACTTCTTCCTACACGGCTTGAAGCCTGTATATATTCAGCAGTAGCTTTCGGCTGCCCAGCAATCACCATCATACCAAGGCGTTCAATATCAACACCGACAGAAATCATATTCGTACACGGTAATATATCGACAGCATCAGGTACAGGCTTACTTAGTTTCGTTAGTACTTCCGGTATTTTGGAGCCTTTGACACCGGCGCTCAGCTCCTCGACGCTTTCGATCTTACGAGTATCATACATATTATTAGAAATGACTTTGATACGTTCTGGAATATCATCGCGTCCTAGGGTCATGGTTTTACCTAGTTCTCTGCGGCTATTGTGATAAATCGGTAGGGTCCAGTAACTATCGAGTAGTTCATACTCTAATCCCAGCTCATAAGGAGCTAAAAGAGCGGCTGCGCTTGTTTGAACAAGTGAAGTTTGCCCTGTATGCCCAGCGGGCATTACACCAACATACATTCGACCTGGTTTATCAAGTTCTTCTTTTGAAAAGAAAGAGTCGGCTTGGTCGGTCCCTGACGGAGGAAACACGTTAACTCTTCTGCCAAATAAACGCACACTTTGCTGCTCCGCTGCACGAATCGTCGCAGTTGCAGCTATTACCTTAGGCTTCTGGCCAAGGACCTCCATGATAGAATCAAAACCAGCTTCATAAATACCAGCAATGGTGCCTAAAGGACCAGAAATTAGGTGCAATTCGTCTTGAATTATAAGGCTTGGAGGTAGTACTTTTTTATCTCCGAAGAAAGCCGCAGCTTCCGCCTTCCAAGTTAGGCGAGCAAATTTGTCAACCGTCCCTATTAGAAGACTAGGTGGAGAAGCATATAAGGCCTCGTCCACAACTTGTATAGGTAAATGGTGATGAAAATCGCATCCTTCATTTGGACAGAAAAACTCAAACTTGTTATCAGGATTTGAGCGGATACCATATGAAAGATGCTCAGATGTATAAACCTTCGGTATTATTTCAGTACCGCACCAAGGGCAGTTTTGTAATTGGAAACTATTCTCTGGTTCAGGATCGTCGCGAGTGATAACAAACTTGTGATGAGCATCTCTATAACTATTAGGTGTGCTATCCATACCTGCCCACAGACCAAGAGAAAACGGCTCTTGGCCTAACCGAGAATCATTTTCGCGTAATTTTTCTAAAGCGCAGATTAAGCTTCCAGCCCTTTGAAACTGTTGAGATGTTAGCAAGCGTAATGTGTAGCGTTTAATAACTGCAGTGCCTGCGCCACGTTTCCCTTTAGTCAAACGACGATATATCATTTCCCATGCAGCAACGGCTAGGTAGGCTTCGGTTTTACCACCACCAGTAGGGAACCATAGAAGATCTACTTCTTCATGAGATTTAGGCAAATTACCAGTATCTTTGTTCGGAATAAGCGATTCTAAAACGAGCAATTGAAAGGCTAACTGGAATGGGCGCCATTTGAAGTTCTCAACAACATCATCAGCAAAGTAATCTGGGCTTACATACTCAAAGTCTTTTGGCTTAGCTTTTCCGGCATACTTTTTCCCAGAATGTAGCATTTGCATCAGCATAGCCTTGTTAGCAATACGGAAAGCTTCCATTGCTAATGAAGAGTTTTGTAGACCTTTAATGCCATCCTCCATTCTTTGAGCTGCACTTCTCAACCTCTGGATAATGCGTGTTTTCGCTGCAAGATATCTATCATCTAAAACTTCGTTATTAAGTTCATTAATCCAAGTTCGGTACGCTAAAATAAGTTCTTGATATCCAGAAAGTAGCTGTTGATCAGTTGCCGCATCAACATCCGCTATTCTGGTTATACTAAGAATATTACTGCTCAGGTTTGGATACTTGCTCTGATCTATTTCTGTACTAAAGTCTTTCACTTCATGAGTAGGCATCATCTCAGTATATAACTTGGTTGGACTAGCTTCCCCATCAAAAGACCAATCAACAGCAACACCATGACCAACAGCCCAAGGAACCCGTTTTCTATAAGCTAAGTTGAGTTCCTGCTGCTCATCATCGAGTTTGAATCGTTCGCTACTTGGGTACTCTCTGATACTACCCTCTAAAACAGAGACTTTGATACCGCACTGGTATAAACACTTTTCAGGATCTAACCGCTCACCTGAGCTTGCATTGTTTGAAACTGCGATAGTTACAATCTTACCTGAGGTTATAGGTCTTACCGTAATATCTAGGCGTGCGCGTCCATCAAGTATTTCACTCTTTCGAGAGACTACTTTTTCTACATTTTCTTCATGAGATAGTTCAGAGCGTTGCCACTCAAGCATTTTTCCTTTGGTATAAGAGCCTGCTGTAATATTCAACCGCAATGATGTATTTGATTGTATTGCGAAAGATATAGCCATCGATGATGGTTTAAAATCATTGGCGAGAGCTTCAGTAGTTGAATCATCATCTTTGTCGTCATTTGTATCATCGATACAAGCTGCAGCAGGAAAGAGAGTCCCCATAAGATAGCGTTTATGAGGAGCATCTTTTAACCTCTCTTCCACGCCTCCTACAGGGCCAATAAGCTGTGTTTTTAAGTAATCAATTAGCTCACTTCTTGCTTGGGTAAATTCGTTCACTTGTATTCTCTTCATGGCTAGTTAGTTGAAAGCCTAAACACCGAAAGTCTGATGATAGGTATACTCGTAATATCTTATTTCTATGGCCTAGCTAAATTATTTCCCACTAAAATACACCTTTCCTGAATCATGTTGCCCCCTTCTCTAAAAGTCCCACTCCCCCTGCCTTACTTCTGTGATACTAAGTGAGGATGTTTTTTTAAAGCGCCACGCTCGTTATTTACAATTCCATCAAAGCTTGAATGTGGTACTTCTAGCTCTTTTTTCAAATCTCGGATTACTCTGGACACAAACCTTTCCCCTAAAAATAAATTAAGGCATCATATACCGTATAATCAAAATACTCAACATGGTGCACATTCTTACCATTCGAAAATTTGGAGACGGCTTTTAACCCCACGAACCTGCAAACCCATAGCTTCAAACACTTCTTCAAAGTCATCACAATGGGGAGGAAGGTTTGGTAAAGAGAGGATCGCTTCATTAAAAAATCGTCGTTGATATAGAGAATTACTGCCCCACGCCAACTGCCACCACTGCAAGATTCGTTCGCGAGATTCCACTAAACGTTGAGCCTTTGGAACGCGATCGCTTTTGCTTCGATTTTGTGTTGATGTGGTCGGAAGGAGGTTCCACTTGTCGTTGTTTGGCCAGTAAGTAAAAGGAAGGCAGTGATCCACATCGTATTGGCGCGTTAGCGGAGTACTATCCCAAACATTAGGGATCTCCGTTCCTTGTGCTCGCAGCTCATCAACGCGTTTACGGACTTCACGCGTATCACGTGATGAATCGAACCAAACAAGGCAATCATGATAAGTCTGTAGGGAAATCTCTCCCGCTTGATTCAGTTCAAAACGCTGCATTTCCTTAATCCATTGGTTGACCACCAATGGCTCTATCCAGGCGCAATAAAGCCTGAAACAATCCCAAAGCTTTTCGTCTAAAACGAACTGGCCGAACCCGGCAAAAAACTCACTATCTAAAACAATCGCATCAGAAGATTTTCTACGCTTTTTTGCTGGCTCTATTTGAAACAGCTTATTGTTCTTATCGCCTTGATAGATAAAGGTCACGGGCCCAGATTTGATGGTGCTTAACGTCTGAGTAAACAGTTTCTGAATGGCAACCGCCTCTTCCCCGATAAACAGTGAACCAATAGCTAGATCGTCGGCAGAAAGGTGCTTGAGCATATTCCAGCCGTCGTCTTTGACAAAGCCCAGTCCTTTATTCGAATTGGAGTTTTGTTGAATTCCTGCCCCTTCAATATCGATGTCGATAAGACGCTTGAACTGCCTTACCCAATACAAGGCAACAAGGCCGGCAGAAATACTGACTTTGCCATCTGTCCTATCCAAAACGGCGCCAGGATGTGCGTCAGCGATACGGAGCAATGTTCTTAACAAGGCCAGCTTATAGGTCGCTGATTTACTGTCATTAACGATGATACGGCGAACCGTATTCAGACTGCTTGAACCATCATCAGGCAAACTCAGCACCACGGTCTGCCAAGAGACACCTGTCCTTTGAAGGCTGTCATCACTATCTGAGACAAGTACGGGAGTTAACGAGTAATCTTTTGATAACTTTTCCAGTTCCACCGTAGAAACCGGATAACCTACGCGACCGTCATTAAACGAGCCATGACGTAGGCTTATCACTAGCTTTCCATTTGGAGACAACAGATTTGATAGCTTGCGAAAGGCTCTCTCACGTGCAGAGGGAGCCAGATGCATCCAGACAGCACTGACGAGGATGAGATCAAAGCGCAATCCGAGGCTTTGAACACTGTTCAGTGCTGGGAGTGAGTCATTTAACCATGTAATTTCGGGAGTTGTACTCTGCTGCCCTATGTGACGTAAGGCATCGCTGGGCTCAACCGCAATCACTTCACAGCCCTGTTTACTCATCCACCTCGCGTCTCTGCCAGACCCGGCGCCAACATCTAAAACGCTATCACCGGACTTCGGCCAATAATCAGACCAAGACTGATGAACAGTTTCAAACTCTAACGAGTCATATTGCTGAGCAAGCTGAGTAGCGTTGTGCTGGTAAAAAGAAGCTGTTGAGGACATAAATCAAACCATCTATCACTGTTCTGAAATGATATACGGTTCGATTATATAAGGCGATAATGTATTAGAAAATAATGATTTATTGTGACGACAATCGAATCAAAAACAGATTGTTAACTACCTATCTATGAGAATCTAAAGCTTATTCGTTACTAACTACTGATCACAAAACCTGCATCTGATGAGTGGAAATTACACCACAACATTTATAAGTGCGTGGTAGCATAAAAAGAAAACGATAGGCTGAATAATGATAGTCAAAGAAAAAGCCCTCTCTACATCAAATAGCTATAAGAAGACTCTTGGCGATCAGGTAGAGAACAGCGTTGCATTTTATTTAAAACGAGAGTTCTCAGATCAGGGTAATGTGCTAGTTTTTCACGACTTAAGATTTGAACATAAAGGTGAGTTTGCCCAAATAGACCACTTAGTTGTTTATAAGAAAGGCTTCATTGTCATTGAGTCAAAATCAATCAAAGGCACGGTAAAAGTAAACGACCAACTAGAGTGGCAAAGAACAGTTCGAGGGCAATGGGTAGGTATGCCCTCTCCCATTACTCAGGCTTCACTTCAATCAAAGTTACTCAAAGACTTATTAAATGACAGCGCCGATTTATTACTGATGAAAGTGCTAGGTTTACAGGGTTATTTTGGTGGACGTTGCTGGGACACTCTCTGCGCTGCTTCAAATGATGCGATCATTGACCGAGCTCATATCCCATCTAAGCTCTCTCAGCAGATAGTCAAAGCAGAAGGCGTCGCTTTACGCGTAAAAGAGCTCATTTCTCGTCACAGTAATCTTTTAAAACCCAATCCCTCATTCAATGACACCGAGATGAATAACATTAAGTACTTCTTACTCTCGGAACATAAACCTCAGAATAACACCAGTACGGAAGAACCCGAGGTCAACACTCGCGCGTCATATAAACAACATAGCCCAACAGAAGAAAATAACTCGCTTGGATTTGGCGTGACGTGCAGGGAATGCTCTAGTGCCAACACAGTACCTAAGTATGGGAAATTCGGCTATTACGTCAGTTGTAGCGATTGTAATACCAACACTTCAATGAAGCTCCGCTGCCAGGCATGCGGAAACAGAAGCACACGGGTATCCAAACGAAAGCAGGTCTATACCGTAAGTTGCGATTGTGGCCAACAAACTCAATTTGAATACCCGGGTGCTTTAAGTAACAACAATAGTTTCAATGAATATGGCTCGAAGCCAGAGAGCTGAACGGTCAGCCCCTAGCTACCCCACCCCTTTAGCCATATTCGGGGTAGTCGGTATAGCCACGTTCGTCACCGCCAAACAGTGTCGCGCCATCCAGTTGTTGCAGAGGTTGCTGATGCTTTAGCCTCGAGACCAAGTCAGGGTTAGCCACAAACGGGCGTCCAAACGCGACTAAATCCGCATAGCCTTTTTCGAGTATTTCATCGGCACGATCTTGGGTGTAACTGCCCGCGACGATAATCGTGTTGGTGAAGTACTCACGCAATTCGAGCCTAAAGCTTTCCGGAATTACTGGCGCGTCATCCCAATCGGCTTCAGACAGATGCAGGTAGGCGATATCTCGGGCTTGAAGTTCCTTGGATGCCTGTAGGATCGTAGGCACAATATCCGGGCAGTTCATGTCCTTAAAGGTAATGAACGGCGCCAGTCGCACGCCCACTTTGTCGGCGCCAATGGCGTCACTCACGGCATCAACCACCTCTAGCAAAAAGCGCATACGGTTCTGGCGCGTTCCGCCGTAGTGATCGGTTCTGTGGTTTGAATTAGTGCGCAAGAACTGGTCAATCAAATAACCGTTACCGCCGTGAATTTCTACACCATCGAAGCCAGCTTCAATCGCGCGCTTAGCGGCATAAGCAAAATCACTCACAACCCGATCAATATCGGCTTGGGACATAGCTCTTGGCTCGACACAATCGACCATATTGCCGTTACCATTCTCGTCGGCGATCCACACTTGAGTTTCTACCGGTTTGAGAGCCGATGGTGCAATGGGCTGCTCACCATTCTGAAAACTAGGGTGCGAGACGCGTCCAACATGCCATAACTGACAGAACATCGCCGCACCTCGCTGTTTGGCAGCTTGTGTAACGGTTTTCCAGCCTGCCACATGCTCATCGGTGTATACGCCAGGCGTGAACGAGTAACCTTGTGATTCATCAGAAATCTGCGTCGCCTCAGAGATAATCAAGC
The DNA here is from genome assembly GCF_000189255.1 of Vibrio brasiliensis LMG 20546. Classification (GTDB taxonomy): domain Bacteria; phylum Pseudomonadota; class Gammaproteobacteria; order Enterobacterales; family Vibrionaceae; genus Vibrio; species Vibrio brasiliensis. The sequence goes on from NZ_AEVS01000108.1 coordinate 20,116, forward strand.
CTGCCGTCGCACGTTGCTGGTAATACGTCGCCATCATTGGGTTGGGGATATTACCCGGTTGACTGGTGCGTGCTCGGGTCATGGGTGCCATCACGACACGGTTTTGCAGATCCAGCTGTTTTAGCTGTGCGGGTTCAAACAGTTTGCTCATGATCGGTTCCTTACTTAAATCCTGGTCGCTGGTATTGCTGTTAACGAATCCAGCCAACCTTATTGCGATGAAGCCAGTATATTGATCGGAGTGAATTTGATAATTGAGCGAAACTTGAATTGATTATTCACATTAGCTGAATAATCAAAAGCTAACTGGAAGCTTGTAAGGACAGACACCTTAACGATTAAGTCGGTGGGTTTAACGCGTATGTCCTTTTAAGCTCATCTAACACATGGACTCCCACCACGAAAAGCTCATCCTTGAGCACGGACTAATTTAGAAATCCCACTTAGCACCGACACCGAGTCGAGTATTTGTGACAGTGCAATCCACGCCTGCAACATCACCAGCGATAGCACTTTCCTCGATACCGATATAGCCATATTTGAATATTGTTGCTCTTACCCCGACACCGGCAGTAAAGCCAGAGATAGATACAGAGTCAGAAGCTAGCGCTTGGTTTTGGGAGCCATCTTCAATTGTGCCCTTCTCATACCCAAGAGAGCCATAAGGTTTAATAGTGAAGTCTGTGCTATCACCGATAAGAAAGGTATAACCAAGCTCAGCAGTAAAACGAGAGTCACGAAAAGTAGAAGTAGATTCATCACCTTTAGAGAATGAAGCGGTGACACCAACGATTTTATTAAAGTCATAGCCTAGCTCCACTCCCTCCAAGGTTGCTGTTTGCTTGTAGGTAGGTAAACCACCACCGCTTAGTTCCAATTCCCCCCTATTGGTAGTAAAACCCAGACGATAACCCGCAGTATCCGGACCTATATCGACATTCGCTAAGGCTGGTGTGGAGCATGCAATAACTAAAGAGGCTAACAATACTTTTTTCATTCTAGTAATCCTTATATGAGAATGCCCCACCAGGGCTAGCTTGAAACAGTATGAAAATAAATGGTTTACTGGTTCTCCCTAGAGGGGACAAAAATTAGCCTACATATTGACCACGTTATTTCACAGCGTGAATTATGTAATCTATCATTTCGAAACTGAGCATTTACTCCACTAGACAACTAGTACAGAGTGATTGGTTTATGTGCAGCTGATTTCTTGTAACGACAAACACCTGAACGATTAAATCCGTGGGTTTAAGGTGCATGTCCTTTTAAGCTTTGTGGGAAGGTACGTAGATTAGAAACGAAAAAAGACGTCCTAAGACGTCTTTTTTCTAGAATGTGGCGGTGAGTGAGAGATTCGAACTCTCGATACGTTGCCGTATACACACTTTCCAGGCGTGCTCCTTCAGCCACTCGGACAACTCACCGTATTTTGGGTTGGTTTAGTTAACCAACGAGGCGCTAATTTAATGATTCTCTTATGTTAGGTCAAGCCTAATACCCAAAAAAAGCGCTGTTGTTGGCCTGTTTGCTCACTTACTGGCTAATTCGTTCATGAATGCTTCAATAATGGCAGGATTTTAATGATAAATGTCCGATAAAACTGATTTCTAATCGAGGAGTTAGCTGAAGAGGAAATTGTTTGTCGCTAACCAAATGAAGACGCCCTAAAGCGTCTTTATTGAACAATTCAGATTGCGTGGCATACAGCCAAGTAGGAGTTAAGCCTGCTGGTAGTATCCCGGTACACGGAACCACTTGCGGCACATATCAAGGAAGTAGCCGTAAAGTACGCCCATACCACAAGAGACAACTGCGTTAGAGGTAACGGCAGTGATGATCTGGTCAGTCGATGCGCCAACAGTAAACAGGATTGCCGCGTAAACCGGAGACTGGAACAGCACATACGCGACAAGATCAGCGATATTCTTAGTAAAGCCGGTGTCTGAGATGCGCTTACTCTGGCGAAGCATAAAGTCACGGAACAAGCCGTAAGGCCAGGCAATGGCGATATTAACCGGAATCGAGAGCGTTCGTGATGCCAGAGACTGTTCAAAGGTCATGCCTGAAATGAAGATCTCTATAATCATTCCAGATACAAAACAGAACACTACCATTGCAAACGTATCTGCCGCTGCGTTACGAATACAAAAAGGCCCACGAGACTTCATCTTTAGCTTAACCCCAAAACAAATTACTAGAAAATTAACGAATAAATAAAACTTTAAACTGGATTAATTCAACCAACCCAGTGAATATCGCTATTAAAACATTAATTTTGTAGAGTTAGATTTCAAAGTTAAAATAAAATGGTAAATAAACCACCACTTTCTGTACTAAAGTTAGATTATTTCGCTACAAATCAGCATTTGGCTCACAATTTAATCAAGTGAGCGTAATTTAGTTACAGTAATCTTTCATCTGTACCGCTAGTACGTCTAAGTCATCCTGGTGAGGTAACTGCCCCGCAGACAGGCAAGAAGCAATGGTTTCGAGGTTTTCATTAAGCAGTACCGCATCGATGTCTTTAAGTTGCTGTTTGAGCGGTTCAAAACGTTGCTGAGCTTCGCTGAGATCTTGGTTCTCAATCGCCATTAAGAACATCATTAACGGCTCTTCGAGGTCAAGTTTGGCCTCCTCTTGTGGAAGGCGGAATAGCTCAGGTTTGAATTGGTATAACTTGTCTGAGTGACTAAGCAGCGCATCGTCTAACTCTGTTTCATCAACAGGTTTAGAGACAATATAGTTAACGCCCGCGCCAAACATGCGTTCGCGGGTATCTTTAAATACATCTGCGGTACAACCGAAGATCAGTATGTCACTCTGGGCGCCCGGTAGGTTTCTGATCGCTGTGGTCGCTTCTACACCATCCATAACTGGCATATGGTTATCCATAAGTATTAAGTCATAACTGCCCGTCGCGATAGCATGTACTGCCAGCTCACCGTTTTCTACACAATCGCAGGAGAAGCCTTTATTGGTCATAAAGGTATTAAGGATGATCGCATTGGTTCGGTTGTCTTCCACAATCAGCACTTTGAGCCCGTGGTAATCCAGTTTGCGGTGTTCAATAAGTTCTGAGAAAACTGGCTGGCAGGAGTCAATACACAGCGCGACTTCAAAACTGGATCCAATCCCCAGCTCACTGGCGAGTTTGACCTCTCCTTCCATCAGTTCACATAACTGCTTCACAATCGCCAGACCAAGCCCGGTGCCACCAAAACGGCGCGTGGTAGAAGACTCAGCCTGCTCAAACGGTTTGAATACCTTTTGCTGTGCATCTTTGGCGATACCAATACCTGTATCTCTCACTCGTATCAGCAGGTAGTTGCGACCATGACGTTGCTGTTCTTTGAAATAGACTTCAACATAACCACGCGAGGTGAACTTCACCGCGTTATTAAGCAGGTTAAACAAGATCTGTCTCAGACGGGCTTTGTCACCACGATACCAGCGGGTCGTCGGTACTTCGGAGTAGACTTTAAACTGCAGACCCTTTTCTGCACACAAAGTGTAGTAAACACTATTCACACTACCAATGATCGATTCTAACGGAAACGGCGTGTACTCCAGCTCAAGGTGTCCTTGCTCGACCTTAGAAAAATCTAGGATCTCGTTCAGCAGGGTCATCATGTGCTCGCCAGACTCATACAAGGTCTTGAGGTGCTTGCGCTGTTCCTCGTTCAGGTCGGTTCTTTGCAGAATCTGAGCAGTGCCGAGCACTCCGTTCATTGGGGTTCGGATCTCATGGGATAAAGTAGCAAGAAAGGCACTTTTCGCTTTGGTCGATGCCTGCGCTTTGACTTTTTCCGCCTCCAGATAAACGGTCTTTTGGTTAAAAGAGTCGATCAGGTACTTAATTTCATCGTGGCTATTGTAGCGAATGTCGATACTACCACCCTGTTTGGACATATCCGCGCTTCGGGCAATGGCAATAATCGGTGCAATCAGAAAGCGGTTGATGAGGAAGTAGCCCATCATTACACAGGCCAGCATGATAGGGACGATAACCGCTTCTACCTTGGAGACCAGATCGTAAACTTGCTCAGCCACTAAACGTTTGGCGTTAACTACGTCTACGCTCCAGTTAAAGTCACCAAACTGGTTCTGACTGATATAGATGTCATCGGCTAACTGAAAATTGTATTCAGTGATCACGTCACCATAGCCATCACGCAAAATCACCCCGAGATCGTACTGCTCGGCATGTAAACGCACAAAAGAGACCAGAGTTTCCAGTGAGATATCAACGGTCGCAACCCCCGCAAACTCGCCTTCGACATAATAGGGAGATGAAGCGGTAATCATTTGTACATGGGTGAAAGGGTCAATATATACCGGTGACCAGGAGACAGTGCCAATCGGCTTTTCCACTACTGAGGTGTACCACAGCTCCTGATCGTAACCACCAGACTCAGGGTTGTCCCAGGACAGCACCCGGTCGACATTGCCATCGTTGGCACGGTTAAAAAACAGACTCTTAAATGGAATATCAGAATCAATAGAGTATGGAACTGGCCATAAGCCACCACTGACGGTCACGCCATCAATCAGAGAGAAAAGGTTATACAACATCACGGCCTGATGTTCCTGATCCTCTTTATTGCTGCCAATACTCAACACTCCCTGCAGAATACCGACTGAGCTATTAATCGGCTCTTCTATCTGCGATGAAATCAGTTCGGTCCTGATATCGAGATTGGTTTCTAACTGATCACGCGTAGGCGGCTCTACCACCAGATAACTGATAGTACCAATCAGGGCGCTCACCAAAGCCAGATAGATAGCTAAGGCGACAATACTCTTCCTTTTCAGCGATGAACGTATATCCATAAATCTTTGAATTTTGACCGTTTATAAAAAATTATAGCGAATATATCGTTACAGCAACCTTTTTCTCGTAACTCTTGGCTGTTACCATTGCCGTATCACATGTCCTGATTTGAATAGGGTGTCTATTTTGACTCTACAACAACTGCTCGCTTTACCTGAGCTTGAAGGTAAGCTGATTAACGAAGCTAAAACACACGGTTTTGTCACGGCTATGGCAGCCGCACCACACGTACTAGCGCCAGAAGAGTGGCTACCCTTCCTATGGGGTGGTGAAGAAGTGGCACCGTTCAGTGATGGCGAACAGCTAGAAAGCTACATTGAGCAGGTTATTGCTTTGTGGAATGAGTACCGCCCTGCTCTGCTGGGTAATGAGTGGCAATGGCCAGAAGGCTGTGCTTTAGATGAAGAAGATATCGTCACAGAAGCGACGCGTGATTTCTGTGAAGGTGTACTGCAGGGCTGGCAACTGTCTCGTGATGACTGGGAAACCATCATGCCAGAAGATAGCCAGGATAACGCGCTACTTGGCGGCGTGTTACTTTCTCTTAGCATGCTTTACGATCCAGAGACGTCAATTGCTACGCTGTCAGAGCAAGGCATCGAAGGTCTGGAACAGTTTGAAGAGATCTTTAACGCAATGCCAACCATGCTATGTGGTTTGACGATGCGCGGCTCAATGCTCGCTGAGCAAGAGTAATCCAATTCAAATGGCCAATCACAGAACTCTATGATTGGCCATCTCACTCTAACTTAATTTATCCCACTCAAAGCTCTCTATCCGCTCGTCAGCGATATAGAACACCTTTGACCCAGGGGCTATCTCTTGCTCCAGTTCCGGGTTGAGTTCAATTCCGTTACCTACATCCAGTGCAATCAGGGTCGCCTGATAGTGACGCTTCATATAATCAAACGCCTGCTCTACCTTAATCGTGCTCGCCGCTTGTGGATAAATAGTCGAGTATTGCGTCATACCGCGAGTCGAGGCCAAAAGCTCCTGATGCAGAGCACTTGAGCCCGGATCCACAGCGGCCTTTGCCAACATCTCAGCACCAACAGCCGGAATACATTCTGCGTTCGGGCAGTGCTGGCTTAGCAGACGACTTAATGCTTCATCTTTAAAGTAGGCAAGCAGATGAGCGTCAGGATTAATGTTGGCACTGTATAGAGCGGCCGAGAGCGTAATATCATCTTCAAGATTATCGACCACGATACAGCCCGCTTTGTCGATGGCCGCTTTCTCCATCTCCTGGGTATCGGTATAGCTATTTACTTTAACAAAACCAATCTCGCCAGGTAGTGGGTTTTCAATATCTGAACGACTACACAATACGATCGGGCGCTTACCCTCTTCTTCATGTTGCAGCATTCGAATCAGATGCATGGTGCGCTGCCCGTTCCAGCCTAAAAGCAATATGTGATTTTCCACACCAACTCTCCGTTTTCCTAATATTCCTGCGCGCCAATAATCAACGGCGCCCGTCGCTAAGCGTCCTATCAGGGCAGCAAACAGTGTTAATCCACCAGGGATAACAAACAGCATCACTACCCACTTTCCTACTGCTGTTTCTGGCGAGTGGTCACCATAACCAACGGTTGAAGCCGTCACCATCAGGAAGTAGATAAAAGTAGACAGGTCAGCAGTTAGTGAATGCTCACCACTAACAGTGAGTAACAGCCACGAAAGGACAATATAAGCGACGACCAATAGCGTAAGGTTGCGATTACTCAGGTTGAACAGATTGGAGTTCAACCATTTTTTAAACGTTAACCAGAGGGACATAATGATCCTTACCTTTGTCTCACTGAGTGATATTTAAACCTATGCGCAGATAGAAAAAAACCAGCTATGGGAGCTGGTTTTTATAACTGTGACCACAACTAGGTTTATTGACCCGGCTTAGGGATAACGATGGTGAATCTTGCTCCACCAAGATGACTATCATCTACGGCAATACGCCAGCAAAGATTCTTCGCCGAGCTGATAACGAAAAAACCAGCCATATCGGCTGGTTTTTTGATCTTATGTAACGAGACGATGCTTACGCGTTGCCCTTTACTTTCATGTTTAGCTGCTCAGCAAAGTCGAGCATACGATTCAACGGGATAAGAGACTTCACACGCACTTCTTCATCTACGAAGATTTCGTGCTCTTTGCCACCATCACGTAGTGCCGATTCAATCGCTTTCAGACCGTTCATCGCCATCCAAGGGCAGTGTGCACAGCTACGACATGTTGCACCCGCACCTGCAGTCGGAGCCTCGATAAGCTCTTTCTCTGGTACCAGTTGCTGCATCTTGAAGAAGATACCTTTGTCTGTCGCTACAATCATCTTCTGCTGAGGAAGCTCTTTCGCTGCTTTAATTAGCTGGCTGGTAGAGCCTACTGCATCTGCTAGTTCAACAACGCTTGCTGGTGACTCAGGGTGAACCAGAATCGCAGCTTCTGGGTAGAGACCTTTCATCTTACGCAGAGCGTCAGCTGAGAATTCGTCATGCACCACACACTCACCTTGCCACAGCAGCATATCCGCGCCAGTCTTATTAGCAATGTAAGAACCCAGGTGACGGTCTGGCCCCCAGATAATTGGCTTATCTTCTGAATCCAGGTGTTCAACGATTTCTAGTGCGATGCTTGATGTTACAACCCAGTCAGCACGAGCTTTCACTGCTGCTGAAGTGTTTGCGTAAACCACGACAGTGTGGTCAGGGTGCGCATCACAGAACTCTGTGAATTTGTCCGCAGGACAGCCAAGATCCAGAGAACACTCTGCTTCCAGAGTTGGCATCAGAATGCGTTTTTCAGGCGTTAGGATCTTAGCCGACTCACCCATAAAGCGAACACCGCCAATGATTAGCGTGCTTGCAGGGTGGCGGTTACCAAACTTAGCCATTTCTAGCGAATCACCAACGAAACCGCCAGTCTCTTCTGCTAGTGCCTGAATTTCAGGATCAGTGTAATAGTGGGCAATCAGAACCGCGTCTTTTTCTTTAAGCAACACTTTGATGTTTTCAATGTGTGCCTGTTTTTCATCGTTTGTTAGCGGTACTGGTTTTGGGGGGAATGGGTAAACTGTTTCTATTGTATCTAATATGTGGCTCATTGCTCTTGCTCTACGCAACTTCCGGTAATCCGAGTATTGTAACCTTAACGACAGCGTATATTCCAGTTCCACTCGGAATAAGATAGACAGAGAAGAGAAAAGGAGCGACTAGCGCTCCTTTTTATTGTTGTTTTGCTATTTCAAGCGAGCCTGCGCTAGCTTGGCCGAAGCGCTGTTCGGATATTCGTCGACAACTTGCTGGAAGTATTTCTTCGCTTGCGCAGAGTTATTATTGCGCTCAGCAATCTCACCAAGTTTAACCAGCGCATCAGCGCGCTTGTTCGAGTCTTTGTAAGTAATCACTGCCGCAAAGCTCTTCACTGCGTCTTTATCTTGCTTCTTAGCAAAATAGAGCTGGCCTAGCCAGTAGTGAGAGTTCGGCGTGAAACTAGAATCTGGGTAGTCTTTCTGGAACTGTTGGAACGCGGCAATCGCACCTGTGTAGTCTCGTTTCTTAAGAATCAAGTCTACAGCATTTTGATACGCTGTTTGCTCATCAACATCAGAGCTGAATGTTCCGCCAGTTTTAGCCGCTGAGTCAGCTGGTTCTGACTTAGCTACCGGGGCTGCTGCCACTTGACCACGTACTTTATCGAGCTCAATAAATAGCTCACGCTGACGTTGCAACATCTGCTGCATGTCATAGGTACTTTTTTCAAGTTGGCCACGTAGTTCGCTAATCTCTAGAGCCATGTCGTCTAGCTGTTGCTGCATTTGCAACTGAACGCGATTACGGTTTTCCAATAGGCGCTCTAAGCGCTGGACATCAGTTTCGTTACCACGAACTGAAGACGAAGAAGTGGCAGAATTGCTACCGCTTAGATCGGATACTGGAGCTGGTGCAGCGAGAACAGTACTCGCTGCACTTGCCAGTAACGTTAGCGTAACAACGCGCTTAAGGTTACTGAACATGAGGTTTTCCTCAATTAGTACACTAGAACTGCACGGCGGTTCTTAGCGTATACATCTTCTGATTGACCCAGAAGAAGTGGTTTCTCTTCACCGTAGCTTACGATAGAGATTTGGTCAGCCTGAACACCTAGAGCTTGTAGGTATTTAGCTACTGCAGTTGCACGACGCTCGCCTAGTGCGATGTTGTACTCTGGAGTACCGCGCTCATCAGCGTGACCTTCGATAGTCACGTTTAGAGCTGGGTTTTTGCTTAGGTATGCTGCGTGTGCTGCTAGCATTTCTTCGTAATCACCCGCGATAGTAGAGTTGTCGAAAGCAAAGTAGATTGTCTGAGTTTCACGAAGCGCTTGCTCTTTAAGCTCTTGCTCAGAAAGCTGGCCATTCTGGTCGATTGGTGAAACCACTGTGTTATCTACAGTTTGAGTTTGGTTTGTCTCAGTAGAACCAGAAGCGTTAGCTGCGTCGTCGCTTGAGCTACATGCTGTAACTGCTAGAACTGGTAGCGCAATTAGAAGCCCTTTAAGAACTTTGTTTAGTTGCATTGTTATAGTTTCCTTTATTATTGATACTTACTTGCTACAAGAATGGTGACCATGCAGGAGCACGGACTCGACCATTTGTCGCCGGTAACCTTGCTTTAAAGCGTCCATCAATAGACACCATAGAAAGAACATTTGTTTTGTTGTAGATCGAGCTGTAAATCACCATACCGCCATTTGGCGCGATGCTTGGAGACTCATCTAACAACGTTTTGGTCAATATTTGCATTGCACCCGTTTCCAGATCCAGCTTAGCCAGATTGAAACCGGTGTTGCTGCGATTGACCATCACCAGGAAGCGACCATCTGGGGTAATTTGACCACCCAGGTTCTGGCTCCCTTGCCATGTAATACGTTTAGTCGAATTGCTTGCCAAATCTACTTGATAAATCTGAGGTTTTCCACCCCGATCCGACGTAAAGATTAGAGATTTACCATCTGGATGCCAAAACGGTTCAGTATTGTTCGATCGACCACGCGTTATTTGAGTCAATTTTCGGCTATTGAGGTCTAGCGTGTAAACCTGCAGGCTACCCGTTTTAGACAATACTAACGCAAGCTTAGACCCATCCGGTGAGAATCTTGGCGCACCATTATGACGAGGGTATGACGTTACTTTCTCACGCTCACCTGTATAGATGTTCATGATAAAGATTTCTGCCTGACCATTCTGGAAACTTACGTAAGCAAGCTTTTTACCATCTGGAGACCAGGCTGGAGACATCAGTGGCTGCTTAGAGCGAAGTACCAGACGTTCGTTGTAACCATCGTAGTCAGAAACTCGTAGCTGGTATGGGAACTGATCTTTGTCGTTAACCACAACATAAGCGATACGTGTCAGGAACGCGCCCTTTTCACCCGTTAGTGCTTCATAAACCAGATCAGATATGCGGTGTGCGTACTCTCTTAAGCGTTTACCCGGTACAGTCGCGCGCTTGTTAAATAGCACGTGATCTTTTGACAGCACTAATTGACCATCGTCGCTTAACGCTTTGCTTTGTCCTTGAGTCAACTGACCGCGAACCACGTCAACCAGTTGGTAATTGATGACGTAATTGCCTTCAGCATTTTGTGTAATAGAGCCCGTTACTAGTGCATCTACACCAAGTCCAGTCCAGGCATTGAAGTCAACTTCCGCTTCGCTATATGGTGTTTGCGGCATCTTGTTGGTTGCAACAGGGCTGAATTTACCACTGCGCTGAAGATCCGATGCGATCACTGCAGAGACATCTTCAGGCAGCTTGCCGTTGCCTTCCCATTTAAATGGCACAATAGCGATTGGACGAGCCGAATCGATACCATCAGTAATTACAAGTTCCAGTGCCGCGTTGGCTACTTGAAACGCGCTCATCACGGTGAGCATACATCCTATTACTAGTCGCTTTAACACAAGCTTTTCCTTATTACTCAGGTACTACGGTTAAATTGATATTCTTTACTTTGTCGACAACAGCAGGGTCTTTAGGCAAAGGGAAACTGTTTACCTGTGCCACGGCTCGTTTGGTTGCAGCACATAAACGGCTGTCTCCACCGAGAACCGACAGGTTGCCTAAAATTGCGTCCGCTCCAGTCGGGATCAGACGCAGGTTAACTCGACAAGACTTTCCCCTAAAGCTGTCCTCCAGCAATAGATTCTGTTGAATCAGTTGCGTGTAGATAGCGCCGTATCGATCCGCTTCGCTGGCAACATGACTTGAACGTGCTGACGTGTTCGCTTCCGCTTCAGACTCAAGGCCAGCAAAGATATCGTTCAGTGCTGCTTCTTGCTCTTTACGTTCTCGTTCCAGTCGCTCTAAGCGCTCTTTCTCTTTACGCGCTTTTTCAGCGGCTTCTTTTGCTGCCTTCTCTTTCGCTATGCGTTCTTTCTCAGCTTTTTCCGCCGCTTCACGTTCGCGTCGAACTTTCTCTTCAGCCGCTTTGGCTGCTTTCTCTCGCTCGATACGTTCCTGCTCTGCTTTGGCAATCGCTGCTTCTTTCGCTAAACGTTCTTGCTCGGCTTTCTTGATCGCCTGCTCTTTCGCTTTACGCTCTTGTTCCAGCTTAGCGACGCGCTCTTTCTCTCTCTTAGCACGCTGCTCTTCTGCTTTGCGTTCTTTCTCTTTAGCAATGCGACGTTTCTCAGCTTCGCGAGCGGCTTTGGCCTCTTTAGCCTGCTGCTCTTTTAGCTTACGGATACGTTCTTCTTCCGCTTTACGGTTCTTTTCAAGCTGTTCGCTTTCACGGCGCAGCTTATCAAGACGATCCTGCTCTTTCTTAGCCGCTTCTTCACGCTGGCTACGAATTTGCTGCGCTTGTTGTCTGACAAGATTTGGATCAATCACCACTGCCTGTACCATTTTGCCTGCTGGCTCCGGTTTCGACATAGTAAAGTCAGTGCCCCAAATCAAAGCCACGATCAATAACGCGTGCAAAGCCGCCGATATGACTATCGGCTTCTTGTAATCGTTCTTTTTAGGTTTCTTCTCTTTCATGGACAACGAGAGTTATTCCTTTATGTCCGTTAGCAATCCAACCTTAGGAATACCAGCACGGCTTAGTTCATCCAGTACCAAAACAACGTCAGCGTATGGCGTTGCGGCGTCACCACCAACTGCGACAGGAGAATCAGGCTTAAGTGAGAGTTCTGCTTTGACACGTACAATCACGTCTTGCAGTGAGATGCCACGAGTGACCTCTTCATCGTTAACACTCAGACCTAAGTTTCCTTCTTTATCGATTTCGACAATGATAAAGCTCGCGTCACTGTCCCCGGCTAACTCAGACGCAGGCTGAGCCGTGGCAGTTTTTGGCAGTTCGACATCAACACCTTGGGTAACAAAAGGTGACGTCACCATAAAGATGATCAGCAGTACCAACATTACATCGATGTACGGTACTACGTTGATCTCGGCGGTCATTTTGCGCTTTTTAGGTTGGTAACCAGCCATCGCAGTTATTCCTTACCCGCTTCTCGGCCCGCCATTGCCTGACGGTGTAAGATGCTGTGGAATTCTTCTGAGAAGGTTGCGTAGTTATGCTCTAACTTACCCACTTTATTGCTTAGACGGTTGTAAGCCATAACCGCTGGAATGGCGGCAAACAGACCCATAGCGGTTGCAACCAGTGCTTCTGCGATACCCGGAGCAACCATTGCCAGCGTTGCTTGTTTCACTTCGCCAAGAGCGATAAAGGCATGCATGATGCCCCATACGGTACCAAACAGACCGATGTATGGGCTGATTGAGCCTACTGTTGCCAGGAACGGTAGGTTAGTTTCAAGATCATCGACTTCACGGGCAACCGCTACGCGCATCGCACGTCCTGTCCCTTCCATAATGAAGTCAGGAGAATCAGCGTTTGATTTACGCAGACGAGCAAATTCGGTAAAGCCAGAGTAGAAAATCTCTTCTGTGCCCGCCAGGTCGTCCTTACGCTTCTTCGCGTTCTGATACAAGATCGACAGATCGGTACCAGACCAGAATTTGTCTTCAAAAGTTTCTGCTTCTTTAGAAGCTTGGGAAAGTACTTTACTGCGCTTGATGATCATCGCCCAAGAAACGATCGACATACCTAACAGAATCAGCATAACCATTTTTACAAGCAGACTCGCTTGTAGGAAAAGGTCTAGCATCGAGATATCAGCGGTCACTATGAGTTAACTCCATAACTATTGATTGAGGCATTGCTTTTGGCCTCATTTTCTTATTATCGATACATGCTACCTTAACCATTGCCTTACACAATATGTTGCCATCAGGATTAACGATCTCCTGACAGAAGGTCAATGATGCTTTTTTAAGGTCAGCAATTTGAGTTATTACGGTCAGATGATCGTCAAGACGAGCACCCTGTAAAAAATCGATGTCCATGTGTCGGACTACAAAGCCGAGGTTTTGTTCCAATAACACCTGTTGAGAAACGCCAATTGTGCGAAGCAGTTCAGTTCGCGCACGTTCAAAAAACTTTAAGTAGTTAGAATGGTAAACCACTCCACCCGCATCGGTATCTTCGTAATAAACCGTCACCGGCCACTCAAATTTCGTGTTGTTGTCCTGCACCTTAGTGTCCACTACTTGGTTTTCTAAACAGATACTATAACGCAACTCGTTACCATCTACGCAAGAGTAATTACGTGATTTCAAAGCTTGAAACAAAAAAAAGCGCAACCCCTTCAAGGAGTCGCGCCTTTTTTATACAAAATGTATGGAGATTAACCCCACCTCACTACATCAGACGAAGCACCGTTAGGTAACCCAGTATCGTCAGAGAGCAATATGGACTGAACAGAATCTGCCAGTACCAGTTACGTGGTTTAAATCCTACTCCAAACACCATACTTGAGCAGATTGCCCAGATAATCAGTGGAGAGATAACCGGATTAAAGCCACCAATTGAGGCGGAGTAAAGTTCTGGATCCCACATCAGCATAGCAACGTGATAGAAACCGAGAACTAAGGATAAGACTCTAAACAGAGTCTTATCTACAGGTGCGTGTAATTTAGCTACCTGCGCAGCAAGATTACTCACTGTCTTTGTCCATCATTTCTGAGTGCTCTAACCAAAGAGCGTTGATGATTCCGAATGCACAAGCAAGTAGTACACCTAAAATCCATGCAAAATACCACATAGTAAATGCTCCTTAGTAAGCTGAAACGTCGTTGTCTTCGATGTGTTTCTTATCCAGACGACCGAACATTTTGTAGTAAGTCCACGTCGTGTAGCCAAGAATCACAGGAACCATTACCGCAGCAACAGCAGTCATCAGACCCAGTGTTAGTTCACTCGCCGTTGAATCCCACATTGTTAAGCTATGGTTTGGAACCAGGCTTGAAGGCATTACGAATGGGAACATTGCAAAGCCAGCAGTCAGGATCACACCCGCGTTCGACAAGCTTGAGAATAGGAAGGCAAAGCCACCACGCTCAAAGCGAGACGCAACTACAGCAAGAAGCGGCATAAACACACCTAGAATCGGTGCAATCCACATTGCTGGGTATGTTTCGAAGTTAGTCATCCAAGCACCTGCTTGTAGCGCAACTTCTTTGTTTAGTGGGTTAGAGTCAGCAAATGTATCGATAGTACTAGTTAGTACGTAGCCTTCGATAGACTGAACCCAGAAGCCACCAGCAACAAATAGTGCCACCGCAACAAGGCCCGCGATTTGAGCAACGTTACGTGCGCGCTCATGCAACGCTTCAGTGGTTTTCATCTGTAGCCATGTTGCACCTTGCAGTACAAATAGCATCAGGCTTAACACACCACATAGCAGAGCGAATGGGTTAAGTAGCGCGAAGAAAGTACCTTTGTACTGAGACATTAACAGATCGTTCAGCTCAAATGGTACACCCTGTAGCAGGTTACCAAATGCCACACCAAAGATGATTGGTGGTACTGTACCGCTAAAGCAAAGTGCGTAATCCCAAGCTTTACGCCATTTTGGATCTTCGATCTTTGAACGGTAATCAAGAGCTAGTGGACGTAACCAAAGCGCAGCCAGAGTTACATACATTGCCAGGTAGAAACCAGAGAACGACGTTGCGTACACCAATGGCCACGCTGCAAATAGCGCACCACCAGCAGTGATTAGCCAAACTTGGTTGCCATCCCAGTGAGGAGCAATCGTGTTTAGCATAATACGACGTTCTGTGTCGCTTTTACCGATAACAGGTGAAAGCGCTGCAACACCCATATCAAAACCATCAGTTACCGCGAAGCCTACCAGTAATACACCGATTAGAATCCACCAGATAAGTCGTAAGATTTCGTAATCAAACATTTAATAATCCCTCACTTAAACTTCGACTGAACGGCCGACTTTGTCTTCAACAGAGTTAGCGTTTTGTTCAAAGTGGTAGCGACCTGTTTTCAGGCTGCTCGGGCCTTTACGCGCGAACTTAACCATTAGGTAACCTTCAGCGATTAGGAACACCGTGTATAGCGCCAGAATTGCGAACAGTGAAGTCCATAGTTCAGCAAGTGTCAGAGCAGAAGCCGCTACGTGGGTCGGTAGGATTTCACCAACAGCCCATGGCTGACGACCGTACTCTGCAACGAACCAACCCGCTTCGATTGCAATCCAAGGTAGTGGGATGCTGAACAGTGCAGCTTTAAGAATCCAAGGTTTTTGTTCGATCTTCTGACGACATGTTTGAACAAACGCCGCACCGAATACGAACAGCATGATGAAGCCACACGCTACCATGATGCGGAATGACCAGAATAGAGGCCAAACTTTAGGGATAGAATCATCCGCCGCAGCCTGGATTTGCTCTTCAGTTGCATCAACAACCTGATCTGTGTAGCGCTTCAGAAGTAGACCGTAACCAAGGTCACCTTTCACTTCATCGAACGCTGCCATGTTTTCTGGAGACTTGTCACCAGCGCGCAGTTTCTCTAGCAATTCGTACGCGTACATACCAGTGCGGATACGATCAACGTGCTCTTCACGCAGGTCACGCAGACCCGTTACTTGCTCGTCGAATGAACGTGTCGCGATGATACCCATTACATAAGGGATCTTAATTGCGTAGTCAGTGTGCATTGTTTCCTGGTTTGGTAGGCCAAACAGAGTAAATGCTGCCGGTGCTGGTTCTGTGTGCCACTCGGCTTCTACTGCAGCTAGCTTCACTTTCTGAACTTCGCCAAGCTCGTAACCTGATTCGTCACCAAGAACGATAACAGACAGGATAGCGGCCATACCGAAAGAAGCAGCAATAGCAAATGAACGACGGGCGAATGCGATGTCACGACCTTTCAATAGGTAGTACGAGCTGATGCCTAGAATAAACATTGCGCCAGTTGTGTAACCAGATGCCACAGTGTGAACGAACTTAACCTGAGCTACTGGGTTTAGAACAACCTCAGCAAAGCTCACCATTTCCATACGCATGGTTTCGAAGTTAAATTCTGCGCCAACCGGGTTTTGCATCCAGCCGTTCGCCACAAGGATCCAAAGAGCCGAGAAGTTAGAGCCAAGAGCAACAAGCCATGTAACAGCAAGGTGTTGACGTTTAGATAAGCGATCCCAACCAAAGAAGAATAGACCAACAAATGTGGATTCTAGGAAGAAGGCTACAAGGGCTTCGATCGCAAGAGGTGCACCGAAGATATCACCTACGTAATGCGAATAGTATGACCAGTTAGTACCAAACTGGAATTCCATGGTAAGGCCGGTTGCCACACCAAGTGCGAAGTTAATACCGAAAAGCTTACCCCAGAACTTTGTCATGTCCTTATAGATTTGCTTGTCCGTCATTACGTACAGAGATTCCATGATGGCTAAAAGAAACGCCATACCTAGAGTCAGTGGTACGAAGAGGAAGTGATACATCGCTGTCAGTGCAAATTGCAACCGCGACAGATCAACTACGTCAATCATGTTTACTCCTATGTGTCGGCTGAAGACACTCTTTACATTAATGCATTGTTATTAAGCGTTGAACAAACTTAAACAGTGTTACCAGTTATGGGCAACGTGTTGCAAAAATGTACCGTAACGGTTAGTTAATTGTTAAGCATCAGCTAATATAGCTGGCGCTAATATTACTGCTAAAAACAGGTTGTTTCAAAAGGTTTATAGGCAGAGTTCGCTTTGATTTGTATCAACTTTTGTGCGGCATTTTTGTTTAAAAAACCATCATTTTGATCCAGATCAACCAAAATGCGACTCTTTTGTTAAGGCGGGGTTGCAATACAGAGTGGGTAACTATTTATGCAAAACAAGCGGTTAACAACTCACTCAATTACATTACCTATTTAGTAGTAGGTAATTTTATTTAATGTGATCTTTGTCACTAATAATAAAAAGCCAGCAAATTTTTGCTGGCAGTGAAAACTTATTTTTCAATTCCGAAATGAAGGTAAGCCCTATCGGTAGCGATCCGCCCTCTTGGCGTCCGTTGCAGATAACCCTGTTGAATAAGATACGGCTCCAGAACATCTTCGATGGTGTCTTTCTCTTCACCAATCGCGGCCGCCATGTTGTCGAGACCAACCGGACCACCACCAAACTTCTCCATGATAGCCAGCAGTAGCTTTCTATCCATATAGTCGAAACCTTGAGCGTCGACGTCGAGCATGTTCAGAGCCTTATCGGCAACTTCGGCACAGATGTGACCATTACCTTTTACTTCAGCGTAGTCGCGTACCCGTCGAAGAAGACGGTTGGCAATACGAGGTGTACCACGAGCACGGCGAGCCACTTCTAATGCGCCTTCAGACTCCATCGAAAGGCCAAGGCAATCAGCACTGCGCTGAACGATGTTCTGTAGATCGGGGATCTTGTAGTACTCAAGACGCTGAGTAATACCAAAACGGTCACGTAGCGGTGACGTCAGAGAACCGGCTCTGGTCGTCGCTCCGATAAGGGTAAATGGAGGAAGATCGATTTTAATCGAACGTGCTGCCGGACCTTCACCAATCATAATATCAAGCTGATAGTCTTCCATCGCTGGATAGAGCACTTCTTCTACCATAGGGCTGAGACGGTGAATCTCATCGATGAACAACACATCGTTCTCTTCGAGGTTGGTCAACAAGGCAGCCAAGTCGCCTGCTTTCTCTAATACAGGGCCCGAAGTCGTTCGAATGTTAACGTCCATCTCATTGGCAACAATGTTGGCTAAGGTGGTTTTACCTAAACCCGGAGGACCAAAAATCAACAGGTGATCAAGAGCCTCATTACGTAACTGAGCCGCTTTGATGAAGATTTCCATCTGATCGCGAACATGATCCTGCCCTTGGTAGTCGGCTAACTTCTTTGGGCGTATCGCACGATCGATAACGTCTTCTTCTTTATAGACTGCATTGTCTGGGGCTATTAAGCGATCCGCTTCAATCATGATACTACCTTTTAAACCATTGACTTAAGTGCTTCACGAATCAACTGTTCGCTCGTCATCTCCGGTTTCATTACCTGAGAAACAACTTTAGATGCCTGAGTTGGTTTGTAACCAAGCGCGAGCAATGCACTAACCGCCTCTTCTTCAGCACTTGACTGAGATGCCTGAACAGCCGAATCCACAGGAGCCGCGTCGGTATATGGTGTAAACAGGTCACCCGCACCCCAGCCTTTAAGGCGGTCTTTCATCTCAACCACTAAGCGTTCTGCCGTTTTCTTACCTACGCCTGGTAGTTTGACCAATGTTGAAACATCTTCTCTTTCTACACTGGCGACAAACTGGCTTGCCGTCATACCAGACAGAATACCCAGACCAAGTTTAGGACCAACACCGTTAGCCTTAATCACTTCTCTGAACAGGGCGCGCTCTTTTACTGTGTTGAAACCATAGAGTAGCTGCGCGTCTTCACGAACAACGAAATGAGTATAGATGATCGCTTCTTCGCCAATATTTGGCAGTTCGTAGAAGCAACTCATCGGCATTTGGACTTCATAGCCAATACCGTTCACTTCAATCAATAATTCAGGAGGTTGTTTTTCAATTAGAATGCCGCGCAGACGTCCAATCACAGTGGATACTCTTAGAAATGAATTTGCGACAGGATAATAAAGAACTGGATAGACATCCAGTCCTTTATTGTTATTGACTAGATTTTTGAGACAACCTGATCAAGTTGTGAGGTGAGCATTCGTACCGCATCAACCTGAACGTTGAGCTGCGCGCCATTTTGCGCCACAGTGGCTGAGATGGATTTGGTTGCCACTACGCTATTAGCCACTTCGCTACTGGCCTGGTCGAGCTCTTTCAGTGCCGTCATCTGCTGTGCCATATTACTCGCCAGCCCTTTTACATCTTGCGATATTGCGGACACCTGATCGATCATCTGCTTCATTTTATCGGCACTGGAATTCACCACATCCTGACCATGCTTAACTTCCTGCTCACTACGGTCGAGCAGGTTTCTGATTTCAACCGCTGAATGACTGCTCTTGGCCGACAGTTCACGTACTTGCTCTGCAACGACAGCAAAACCTCGCCCCTGCTCCCCGGCTCTGGCCGCTTCGATGGCTGCGTTCAATGCCAGCAGGTTGGTTTGTTCCGCCACCGAAGTAATCAGGTCTGCGACTTTCATGATCTCTTCATGACTACCAATGATCTGACTGATTGCAGCAGTAGAGTCTTCCAGTAACTGAGAACTGGTTTGCGCCTGCTGGTGAACCGCATCGCTGCGCTCACGAAGCTCATCGACAAAGCGGGTCGAATCTTCAATTCCATCGGCCAGTTGGTGAACTTGTTCACTCATCTGCTGCGCAGCGCTGGCTTGAGATTCACAATTGACGTTTAAGCTTGATACTTGTTCATCGAGTGTTACTGACTGCACTTCCAGGACTTTAGAAACATCCTTTAACTGTAGCGAGTTCTGGTTCGCCTGATCCAGTACGTTGCTGAGGCTCTTCTCTCCCATCACAGCTTTTTGCGCGATCGCTTCACTGTCCCCCTTGGCTCGCTCCGCTATCTCTATTGCCTTATCACGTTGGCTGGCGGTAAATGCCTGCGCAATACAGATCACCACCAGAGGAAGGACGGTTCCAGACCAGATTTCGACACGTTGAGCTGACTCAGTCAGTTCTAATATTGGAAAACTCTGTCCTGATAGATGCATATAGGTCATCACTGCCGACAGGAGAATAACCACCCCACTCCATGTTGCTGCCATGATCCGGGTACCAGAGAGAAAGAATGCCACGATCAACAGCGGTACCCAGTAGGTTTGTGAGGAGTTAACCACACCACCGCTCTGGTAAATGATATTGAGGGCATGCACTGCCATGCCAACAAATCCGAGGTTGAGTGCCAGCAATGGTTGCTTGAAGAATCTCAGGCTCGCTGCGGCTATCAGTTCAAAACCGATCAGCAGCAGAGAGGTAGTAATTAAACTGTCGTGACCATGCTTTGACCACTTGAACAGACTGTAGAGTCCGACCAGAAAAGCAATAAAAGTAAAGAGAGCGAGGGTATCAGCCTGACGTTGTTGGGTTTTGTTCCATTGAGTTTCATTTGGCATGCAGATGCGACGCCACAATGTAGTGGGGTTCATGTTCAATCTTCCTTGATCGAATTCTTGTTAGACCTCCGACCACTATATTAACACAACATTTCGTTAACAACCCAAATTGATAGAACTGTTTTATATGTCTCAGTTTTTTCGCGTACTGGCGATCATTATGTGGAATGGTTATCGGTAACGGCCACGACGCACACTGGTCGCTTTACCCGCCATGGCGATTAAGGTCTTGTTAGTGTTGGCGTGACAGATAGCCACACCGAGGGCATCGGCAGCATCGGCTTGCGGTTTGCCCGGCAGTTTCAACATTTGCTGGACCATGTGCTGAACCTGCTCTTTGTCGGCACCACCCGTTCCGGTTACCGCTTGCTTAATCAATCTTGCTGCGTATTCATACACAGGCAGATCGGCGTTAACTGCAGCGACAATGGCACTACCGCGAGCCTGACCAAGCTTCAACGCCGAATCTGCGTTACGCGCCATAAAGACTTGCTCAATGGCAAAGACGTCTGGCTGAAACTGAGTGATGATTTCAGAAACTCCGGCGTAGATCTGTTTAAGCCTACCAGGAAGTTCTTTTTCAGAGGTGCGTATACATCCACTACCAAGATACTGGAGATGACGACCGTTTTGACGTATGACCCCGTACCCCGTAATTCGGGAGCCAGGGTCTATACCAAGTATTACTGACATTGATACCTAATCGTTATGATTTGTTGTTCAGTGACACATGTTAAAGCAGTCTTGGTGCTATATCGAGGTAATTATCGCGCGACTTGATAACCCGGACTCAAGACTGACTTCAATCACAGGTGTCGGCTCTGGTTCAAGCTTTTCGCCAGTCCAGTAGTCATACCAATAAACAGGTTGATCTGCCGTTAAGGTGATCTCTCGCGCTGCTTGCTGGTAATTGAATAAGCAGTGCAGTTCGTTTCTCTCTGTTAAAGGCAAAAAGGCATGATGGAGATTTAATGCGGTAAAGCGGGCTGCGTCCTGACAATGCTTGTGTCTTAACATCAGCTTACTCAGAGAACGCAGAGCAAAAGGCGTAAGCTCAGTTAGCGGGTCACCCGATAACAACAAGCCGCCACTTGCCAACAGTGCATTGCGATGGAATTCGTAACTCTGTCTATCTGCTGCCTGATTAGGTAAGGAAACAAAAGTCGCACAATCGGGGTCGCACTGCCACAGTTTGCGATGTTGCCAACTGCGATAGAAGGTCTCTTTAGCTATCTGCTCGAAACGGCGCTCATTGCGCTCAACATCATCAGATACGCGCATCGCGTCCACCAGACCAACCGACGGCCACATTGGCGCGTTACAGCCCAGAATCAGCCCGTCACCCACGCCTTCGGCAATCGCTTCCATACCGAGACGATAGGCTTCTACCCCAGTAACCCCAGATTGGCTTCGCTTACCTTTTAATGTCCCCCAGTAGTTTGCATCGAGCTTAAACAGTTCGACGCCCCACTCTTCACGCATCACTTTAACCACATGAGTCAGGTGAGCTTGTACTTCGGGATTGGTGGTATCAAGAATGTACCAAGGCGTACAGCGCCAACCGGCATAAGTGACATCATCGGCTTTTAGCAGACTGTCGTCCTGATGACGCACAAACCAGTCCGGATGGTTTTTAAATACTTCAGATTCAGGCTGAGCAATAAACGGAGCCAACCAGATCGCTGGCTTTTTGCCTGCCGACTTAATGCGCTCAATAACACTCTTTATGCCTGACGGGAATTTATCTGAAGGGGTTAACCAATCCCCCATAAAAGCCTGATAACCGTCATCAAGCAATACATAGTCTAACTGTCCCAGTTTAGACTGCATTTTACCGAGGTTGTCGTAGATGTTTTGCTCATTCACTTCAGCATAGTAGGCATACCAGGAACACCAACCTACTGGCGCATCTTTTGTCACCCCCGCCCTTGGCGTATGGTGAGTGGCAATCAAATCGGTAAACTCGCTGTAGAGGTGAGAGAGTGAATCGCCTTGTAAACAGACAATAGACTCTAATTGGTTGCTCGCCCAATCTTGTGGGTAAGTCTCTTCGCCATCGAGATAAGCATTAATCATTAAACGCCCTTCTATCTCCTCTACTTGGAAATAACCAGCAAAGCGATGGCAAGACGTAAAGCCAAACAGGCTGTAACCCTGTGAATCCTCAACCACCAGATAGTTGTAATAGCGCTTGCTGGCGCTACTAGGGTAAATTCGATAGCTCAGACTGTTATCCGGGCAGCGACCAATATCGACGGGTTCATCGACTGTCCCTGTTGTTTGGGCGAGCATTTGAAAGCCATCACCCAATAGCACAGCACTGCGCTCAAAATTGAACTCTGTCTGGCAAAGTAAAAACTGCTCACTAAACTTATCGTTACTTACTCCCTGAAAGGAAAACGACAATTGATTTTGCTGCTGAGTCACCTCAATTTGGTAACTTGGTACAAGGATAGTGCGACCATTAGCAAGCTCTAAATGCTGGGCCATATCAATACTCTGAAGAAATTAGGAACAGCTCCATTACAGCACTGGCTAAATTTATTGTCCATTTCATCAACAGCACAAAAGTGTACTGCCATCACGTTTCAAATGTTTCCCTTTTCATTCGCGTTTTCAAAATGACATTCAATTTAAAAACAACTTAAGATAATTTACATATATAACTGATATATAAAGAATAAATTTATGGTCTATCCCTTGCAGTGTTAACACTATTATTGATTTATCAGGATAGGCTCATGAATTCACTTGCGAACCCAATTATCTTTGTTGGCCCCGGACGTTCAGGTTCTACCATCATCTCAGAAGTGATATTGGCTCATAGCCAGCTTGGTGGTCCCACTAACTATACCGAGTGGTATCCTTCCGTTCCCGCGTTAGCACTATTATCTCGCTTAACGAACAATAGCCTTTGGTCTATTAACGGGGTTAAAGCGCAGCTAAACAAAACTCTGCCTTTTAACAATGCCATCCCTCGCCCCGCAGAGGCCTGGTCTTTCTGGCAAAAAGTCACCCGCTCTGACATCGATTTCAGCCGCAATTTCCTACTCAATAAGCGCGCATCAGACAGTGAGAAACACAAGGTGCATCATGCTCTGTCTCAATTGCTGATGCTACAGGGTAAACCACGTTTAGGGCTTAAGCTGACAGGGCCTGGTCGAATAGAATATTTACATAGCATTTTTCCGGATGCGCATTTCATCAATGTCGTTCGAGATCCATGTGCGACAGTCAACTCCTTGCTTAACGTGCCATTCTGGCAACAACAAGGGGCGAAGCAATTATGGTGGCAAGGGGCTTATTCTAGCGAGGAGCTCAGAACCTATCAGGAGATTCGTCATGATCCTGTGGCAGGAACCGCTTTCCAGCTCAATAAGGTGTTAGAAACAACACAGAGAGAAATTGAGAATTGCGGGGTTAAAGCGTTAACCGTGCAGTATGAGGACTTTGTCGCTAATCCAGTCTATACCGCGCGAAGAATTTTAGGCTTCTGCCATTTGAGCAACGACAGTCGAGTCGCGAGAAAACTGAGCGAATGTCAGGTAGTAGATCGTAACCAGCGCAAACTGCAAAACCGAGTTCTGGCGACCAAAGTACGTCAATGGTGCGCTTACTAGTTGTCGAATACGAAAGAGCCCTCCAACTCCGGAGGGCGAAAAGGCAGTGGATTATTGCGCTAAGCATCCTGCTTTATAACAAACGGCCTGCAATGCAGGCCGTAATATTTTGAGCCTAAACTCGATTAGAAATCGTAAGCAACTTTGAAGAATGCTTCTAGATCGTCGTTGCCATTTTCATCGGTTAGGTCAACTTTGAAATCGACTAGAGTAGATAGCTTGTTAGTGATCTGGTAAGAAGCACCAAAGTTAGTGTACTGAGTATCGTAATCAGAAGCAGTGTAACCTTCTTCGTGTGCGTAGCCGATTGCTAGGTACAATTTATCCATTGTGTAACCAGCAGATGCGCTGTACAGCATTGAATCGTCACCGTTGAACTTCTCGTGTTGAGCAACGTTAGCACCAACAGCGATGTCACCGAAGTTAACCACACCGTTTACTAGCATGATTTGCTCGATGCTGTCTGCGCTGTTTTTCTCATCGTTGTTTTCGTAACCGAAGTTAACTTGGAACTGTTCGTTTTGGTAACCAACGTAACCGTTGAAGCCTTTCTGAGCAGATTTGTCTGCTTCACGGTCACCGTAGTAAGAAATTGCGTATTTGAAGCCTTGCTTGATACCTTCAAACTTAACCACTTGGTTTACGTCAGAAGCGTCAGATGCAGAAGCACCAAATTCGATTGTTAGGTCAGCAGCACCGTCAACTGCGTCTAGAGCAGAGTCGTTAGCGTAACCAAGAGATGCAACACCGAAACCAGTTTTGTAACCAACCCAAGCGTCGATCACTGTGAAGTCAGCGTCCATTGAAGAGTAGTTGTCAGCCAGGTCGAATTCACCAGCGAATTGACCAAGAACGTTACCTTTCTGGTAGTTTACGAACAGGTCGAAACCAGTTACGCCACCGTTGTAGAATTCTTCTTTCTCAGTGCCGTCCATACGACCATCTTTGTAGTAGCCACCTACTGCTACTTGGCCGCCTACTGAGAATTCTTCGCCTGATAGGATAAGGTCGATGATTGATTCGCGAGCACGCTCAGATGCGTCTAGGTTTACGTCGTTTGCGATTGCTGAACCAGCAACAAGCGAAAGAGCTACTGCTAATACTGTCTTTTTCATTTTTATTTGTTCCTATAAATTTTTATTTATGAGCGTCAAATACCACCTGCTCGCTCTGGCAACAAAAACTATTCGCCCAGCTGATAATTAACAAATAAAACAATCCAAAAAGAACTAAGAAAACAA
>NZ_AEVS01000107.1 GCF_000189255.1 Vibrio brasiliensis LMG 20546
CTATTGCGCGCCCTCAAACCCCATTTGTCGCCATGCTTCAAAAGCAATAATCGCGACCGCATTTGAAAGGTTTAAGCTACGTGCATCTGGCATCATCGGGATGCGGATACGCTGTTCCATTGGCATGCTTTCGATGAGCTCTGCTGGCAGGCCACGGGTCTCAGGACCAAATAGCAGCACATCGCCTTTCTGGAAGTTAGCATCAACATGATGGCCTGTGGTTTTAGTGGTGCAGGCGAAGATACGGTAGTCACCGCGCTCCTTCTCTAAGTATTCGACAAATGCCTGATAGTCTTTGTGGCGAGTGACGCGCGCAAGATCATGGTAGTCCAGCCCTGCTCGGCGTACTTTCTTCTCTTCCAAATCAAACCCTAATGGCTCAATCAAATGCAGGTTGGCTCCGCAGTTGGCACATAAACGAATAATGTTGCCGGTGTTGGGAGCGATCTCTGGCTCATATAGGGCGATATCAAACATATTGGAATTCTTAATTGTTGATGGAAATGAGGCTTGAAAGTATAAGGCGGCTTGCCACGGCCGCCAAGTCTGACGTTGTGAGTTTTTGTTATCGGCCTTGTGCTAGTGCGACTGCGTAGAATTCGCTGACAGCATCCCAGTTGACCACGTTCCACCACGCATCAATGTAGTCTGGGCGACGGTTTTGATAGCTGATGTAGTAGGCGTGCTCCCAAACATCGAGAGCAAGAATTGGCTCGCCCTGAACCTCAGCAACATCCATCAGTGGGTTATCCTGATTGGTGGTTGAGCTGATGAGTAGCTGACCATCCTTGACCACAAGCCACGCGAAGCCTGAACCGAATGTATTGATCGCCGCCTGAGCAAACTGATCCTGAAACTCTGCAAAGCTACCAAAGGTATCATTGATCGCCTGAGCTAAAGCGCCGCTTGGAGTACCACCACCGTTTGGTGCCATACAGTTCCAGTACAGAATATGATTGTAGTAACCACCACCATTGTTTCTTACCGCAGGTGAGTGTTGTGAGATCTGAGCGAAAATGTCACTTAGGTTGGTTGACTCCAGTTCGCTGTCCTTGATTGCAGCGATGAATTTGTCGTAGTAAGTTCTGTGGTGCTTGCTGTAATGAACCTCCATTGTTTTTGCATCAATGTAAGGTTCAAGGGCGTCGTAAGTGTAAGGGAGTTCAGGAAAAGTGTGCGACATAGTAAATCCTCCGTAATCGAAGGATTTACTTTAAATGATAATGAGATCCATTATCAACTATGATTTTGTAGGGGTATTATCGCTATTGAGTGGCAGGGTTATCGTTACACATAAACCACCCAGTTTGCTGCGTTGAGCCACTATGGTGCCACTGTGCTGCCTGATGGCACTCTCTGTTATGGTCAGGCCTAAACCTGTGCCACCACTGTGTCTGTCACGGGCCGTAGAGACACGGTAGAAGGGGCGGAAGATTGCTTCCAGTTCATGGTCAGGGACACCTTCGCCATTGTCATCAACACTGATAGTGATCTGTTGAGCTGTGGCGACAACATCTACTTCGATGCGATCTTTACCGTAATAGATGGCATTGCGAACGATGTTATCTACCGCACTCATTAGCAACTTAGGGTTGCCAGATATCGTAGAGTCCGGTAGCGCGCTAAAGGTTAACGTCTTGTCCATTTGCTCTGCCTCAAACTGAGCATCCGAGAAGATCGCTTCCCATAGGCTGCTAACTGGCTGTAGCTCACGATTCAAATGGCTATCGACTTGCATGCGCGATAGCTCAAGGAGTTCCGCAATCATCTGTTCTAAGCGTTGCGCCTCGGTATCAATGCGAGTTAACTCTGGGCTTTCTCCTTGTTTGCGCGTCGCGAGTGCATTGGCCATACGCAGACGGGTAAGGGGAGAACGAAGCTCGTGCGAGATGTCGGATAGTAATCTTTGTTGACCTGAAATCATCTGATTGACTGCTTCAACCATCTGGTTGAAGCTTGCGCCGGCTTGCCTGAACTCACTGGTGCCTTTCTCAAGGTTAGGATCCACGACAAATTCCCCTTTGGCGACACGCTTGGCTGCACGTTCAAGCTTACGAGCGGGTTGGCTCAATGCCCACGCTAACCATAGCAGCAGTGGAGTACTGACCATCATCACCGCAAACAGTAGCTGGAAAGGCTTATCAAACATGCGCAGCAAGAACGGAGGAGGTTGGTTCCACTTCACGCCGACAAATAGCAGTAGCTCTTGCTGAGCTAAGGTGACAGGTAAGGGACCTGCGAGCATGTAGTGGCCATAGAGTTTTTGCTTAGGCTTACCGTTCAGTTCGACACTGGTAATAAAGTTTTGCAGTGCTTTATACTTGAACTCCCTTCTGTTCTGAGTGGTGAGCAGAGTGCCGTCGAGGTCAGTGACGAAAAAGCGTGGTCTTGGATCTCTCGATGAGCGTGAAGAGCCTTCCAGCTTAAACAGGATATTGGCCAGATTATCTTCTTTGACGAATTTCTTTTCGATAGACGCTTTGAGCTCGATAAGGCGACCATATTGGTCAGCCGGAATATCGCGTGCTTTGCGCGGATCCAGATGAGGCAGTGACAATACCGCCATCAGTACCAGAAACATGGTAAACCAAAATATGGCAAAGATTCGGCCATACAAACTGGTAATCTTTGGTAGACGCATTAGTCCTCCTCAACCAGCAGATAGCCGCGACCGCGAAGTGTTTTAATCCGAGACTTTCCATCCTTTCGCTCAGGAAGCTTTTTACGCAGGTTAGAAACGTGCATGTCGATAGCGCGATCAAAGGCCGCCAGACGTTTACCAAGCACATCGAGACTAAGCGCTTCCTTGGTTAGTGTTTGTCCCGGATTCTGAACAAAGTGACTGAGTAGAGCGAATTCTGTCGTGGTAAGAACCATAAGCTCTCCCTGACAATAGGCTTCTTGTTTACCCGGGTAAATTTGAATGTCTTGATATTCGATGCAGTCAGAGTTTTTCCCCTGCTTACCATTGGCCGAGCTTTGGGTGCGGCGTAAGATCGCTCTGATGCGAGCGAGTAGTTCACGGTCACTGAATGGTTTTGGTAAATAGTCGTCGGCGCCGAGTTCGAGACCAATAACACGATCAATCTCTTCACCTTTTGCGGTGAGCATCAAAACGGGAGTCTCCCAGTTCTCGCGCAGGCGTTTTAGGGTTTCCATACCATTGAGCTTCGGCATCATGACATCAAGCAAAATCAGGTCGATATCATTACTAAGTAGCTCGAGTCCCTCTTCACCGTTGTTTGCTTCAGATACCTCAAATCCTTCAAAAGAGAGCACCTCTTTCAAAAGACTAGTGAGTTCCGTATCGTCATCAATTAGCAATATATGTGGCATAGCAAAGCCTCTACTTAGTTTGGATACCGATAGTTTACTGTTAAACCATCAATTGATTTAGTGTCATTGTTGCTCTTTACGATTCTTTACGCTCTACAGACGTTGCTTTACGCAGCAAGTCGTATTCTACACTCAAGCGCTGTGAAGACAGCTCATCCAACAGACAAAATTGAAGGGTATGATTATGAAATTAGCAAAAAAAGTAGTATTAGCAGCAGCTGTTCTTCCTCTGGCATTAGGCACAGCAAGTGCGTACGCATTCGGTGGTAAAGACCACAAGAAAGGCGGCCATGGTGAATGTGGCGGTGGTTTTGACCGCGGTATCATGCGTCAACTAGACCTGACTGATGCTCAGAAAGACCAGCTAAAAGAGATGCGTGAAGCGGGTAAGCAAGAGATGAAAGCAGCGTTCAAAGAGAACTTTGAAGCACGCCACGCAGAGAAACAGGCCCAACACGCTAAAGTGCAGCAATTAGTATTAGCTGACAACTTTGACCAGGCGGCAGCTAACGAACTGGCAAAGTCTATGGTTGAACAGCAGACAGAGCGCAAAGTGAAAATGCTAGAGAAGCAGCACAAGATGCTAAGCATTCTGACTCCAGAGCAGAAAGCCAAGTTTGTTGAACTACAGCAAGAACGTTCAACAGAGTGCGCTGAGAAAATGCAGAAGCGTTTCAGCTAATTATCTGTCAGTAAATTTGAATAAGGCGGCTATAAAGCCGCCTTTTTTTATGTCATTTTTATTCAACTTGTGAAGGGTTATACTTAAGGCAGGTTTGCTTACTAATCAAAGTACTATGAAACAGGAATATGCCCGTCTCGTGACAATGGCGGCTTGGACAGCGACGATAGTAGCGACGCTATTATTGGTAGTGAAAGTGGTTGCCTGGTGGGTCACTGGCTCGGTTAGCCTATTGGCCTCACTGATTGATTCGATGCTTGATATCGCCGCATCGCTGGTCAATCTGGTTGTCGTTCGTTACTCATTACAGCCCGCCGATCGTGAACATACCTTTGGTCATGGTAAAGCGGAATCTCTGGCCGCATTAGCTCAGGCGATGTTTATTTCAGGCTCTGCTGTCTTTCTGATTCTTAACGGGATTGAACGCTTCTTTAGACCCCATGAGCTGCAATCTCCCGAATACGGCGTGTATGTCAGCCTGTTTGCCATCGCAGTGACGTTTGGTTTGGTTACTTTTCAAAAACATGTGGTCAAAAAAACCGGCAGTCAGGCCATCGCCGCAGACTCTCTCCATTACCAGTCTGACCTATATATGAATGCGGCAATTATGTTGGCGCTCGGTTTGAGCTGGTTCGGAATTACTCAGGCGGATGCGGTATTTGCGGTGGGTATTGGTGTGTTTATTCTTTACAGCGCCTTCAAGATGGTTCAGGAAGCGACGCAAACCTTACTCGATCGAAAGTTACCTGATGAAGAGTTAAAGGCAATTCGTCAGTGCTGTCTCGATGTTGAAGGTGTACTTGGTGTCCACCAACTGAGGACGCGAATGTCAGGGCCAACACGCTTTATTCAGCTCCACTTAGAGCTGGAGGATAATATTCGATTGCTTGAGGCGCATCGAATCTCTGACGAAGTAGAAGATAAATTACTTGAGCTCTTTCCCCATTCGGATGTACTAATTCATCAGGATCCATATTCGGTGGTACTGGGTGCAGAGAAAGCGCAGAAGTCTCAAGGTTGGTAAGGGTAGTTACACAGACAAACCGTTAACTATTGACTATCTTTTCAGCGATACTACTTTTAACTGTGATCCTGATATGTATCAATTAAGTAAATGAGCAAAGCTGTAATACTCTTACATAAGTAGAAAAGTTACATAATTTGGTGCAAATAAAAGTAGTATTCCTAGTTAGGAAAGGTAACATATTGCACAGTTAAAGGAATTTTGTTGGTGGCTTCTCTGAAAGCGGCTAACGTAAAAATTGAAATAAGATTCCCAAAAATCGAGGGTGAGCATGATTAAGAAGATCGGTGTTTTGACAAGTGGCGGTGACGCACCAGGTATGAATGCCGCGGTACGTGGCGTAGTTCGTACTGCACTATCTGAAGGGCTAGAAGTTTACGGTGTATTTGATGGTTACTTAGGTCTGTACGAAGACCGTATCCAGAAGCTGGATCGTTCAAGCGTTTCTGATGTGATCAACAAAGGTGGTACTTTCCTGGGTTCTGCACGTTTCCCAGAATTCAAAGAAGTGGAAGTTCGTCAGAAAGCTATCGAAAACCTACAGAAGCACGGCATTGAAGCACTGGTTGTTGTTGGTGGTGATGGTTCTTACATGGGTGCGAAGAAACTTACTGAAATGGGTTACCCATGTATCGGTCTTCCAGGCACTATCGATAATGATATCGCAGGTACAGATTACACTATCGGTTACCTGACTGCGCTAAACACGGTTATCGATGCGATTGACCGTCTGCGTGATACTTCTTCTTCTCACCAACGTATCTCTATCGTTGAGATCATGGGTCGTCACTGTGGTGACCTGACACTGATGTCTGCGATTGCTGGTGGTTGTGAGTACATCATTACTCCAGAGACTGGTTTAGACAAAGAGAAGCTGATTGGCAACATCCAAGATGGTATTGCTAAAGGTAAAAAGCACGCAATCATCGCTCTTACTGAGCTAATGATGGATGCTAACGAACTAGCAAAAGAGATCGAAGCGGCAACAGGTCGTGAAACTCGTGCTACTGTTCTTGGTCACATCCAGCGTGGTGGTCGTCCAACAGCATTTGACCGCGTACTTGCATCTCGTATGGGTAACTACGCTGTTCACCTTCTAATGGAAGGTCACGGTGGTCGCTGTGTTGGTATTCAGAAAGAGCAACTTGTTCACCACGATATCATTGATGCGATCGAGAACCTGAAGCGTCCGGTACGTACTGACCTGTTCAAAGTTGCTGAAGAGCTGTTCTAAGCCTTACGCACAAAGATTTTGAATTAAAAAAGCCAGTTGGGAAACCAACTGGCTTTTTTGTTATGGCTTCAGGACTAGTTAACCAACATGGTCGAGATAACATAGCCAACAGTAGTTGCAGTAACAACACCAATGAAGCCTGGTAGTAAGAAGCTGTGGTTGAGTACGTACTTACCAATCTGTGTTGTTCCAGAGCGGTCGAAGGTAATCGCTGCCAGATCACTTGGGTAGAATGGGAAGAAGAAGTAGGCGTAACATGCCGGTAGTACACCGATTAGCACTGGAGCCGGGATTCCCATTGCAAAGCCCAGTGGTAGCATGATGGTCAGTACCGCTGCCTGACTCTTCAAGAACACAGACACCACAAACATTGCAATTGCGAAGGTCCATGGATGGGCCGCAACAATATCACTCACCAGGCTGATCAGATAAGGTTTGTGGAAACCTATGATGGTGTCACTCATCCATGCAATACCAAAGATGATGATTACCGCAGTCATACCGGCAATAAATACATTACTGTGGACGATCTTTTTCGGTTCGACTTTAGTGGTGAGCAAGATTAGGGCACCAACAGAGAGCATCAGGAACTGAATCGCTACTGACATCTTAACTCCACTAGGAAGCAGACCTAAGTCTTTGCCAAACATAGCAACAAAGATAACCGTCGCAATACCTGCAAGGAAGATGGTTAAACCTTTCTTAGCAATGCCTTCATGGCTCGGATCGTTATCTTCTTCGCTTGCTGCATCAATTAACTGAGCTTTGAATTCCGGATCCTGACAACGTTCAATAAATGCTGGATCCTGATCGAGCTCTTTACCGCGTTTCAGACTCCACAAACAGCCAACGAGAACACCAATCAATGTCGCTGGGATAGTCACTAATAACACGTTGACTAAGCTGATATCTAAACTGTTATCTGCTGCGGTCGCCATAACGACAGCGGCGGCAGCCGCGATTGGACTGGCTGTGATACCCATTTGAGAAGCTACGGTCGACATCGCCATTGGCCGCTCTGGACGGATTCCCTTTTTGTACGCCACATCATAAATGACTGGCAGAAGAGGATAAACCGAGTGTCCGGTGCCCACCAGAACAGTAAGAGAGTAGGTACATAGAGGACCTAAGAAGACGATTTGACTCGGATGTTTACGCAGCAGACGTTCAGCGAATTTTACCAGTAGCTTAAGACCACCAGTTGCTTCTAATGTGGCGGATGCTGCAACAACAGCAAGAATGATCAGCATAACACTGATTGGTGGTGACCCCGGTGCGATGCCAAATACGAAGGCCAGAACGGAAACGCCCAGACCACCGAGTAAACCAAAAGCAATGCCTCCATGGCGGATACCGATAAAAATCACCGTCAGAAGCAGGAGCATATGCACGTAAAACATAATCGAACCCTACAGTAAGTGGAAATTGCGATTATGCTACCCCGAAAGAGGTAGGTGAAATGTGAGGTCAGAGAGTTATCTCGTCAACGACTTTCACAATCCACCGCTTCTTTGTTTGTTATCAATATAACGATGCTTAAATGGAGGGAATAATTCAGTTTTTATATAAAGATCAAGCGTCTGAGCGCACGCCTCTGCGCTTTTGAAATTTCTGGTGAACGCCACGACGCAGTGCTTTGATTCTGTTTTCTGCTTTATCCACCCCGAGCAACACGGTTAAAGCAAGTACGGTGATAACGACTGACTGTTGTAAGTAACCAAGGCCAATCATCATACCTAGCGCTGCCAGTACCCAGATTACCGCCGCAGAGGTCACACCATGAATCTTTCCATCGAGTGTCATCATTACCCCTGCACCAAGAAATCCGACACCAGTGATGATCTGTCCTAGTACACGAGCCTGATCGAGTGTATTTGGCGATAGCGATACCGCCATCGACATAAAGAAGTAGGTACCGGAGATAACCAGAATAGAGGTGCGAATACCTACGGGTTTACCGCGCGTCTGACGTTCAACACCGACTAGAATGCCGTTGATTGCACAGCAGAGTAGAGCCAGCCAGCTGAAAGGGCCTAAGTCTAATAGTTGTTCGATATTTGCTTGCATTATGACCTCCAAAACGCTGGAGTATGCACAGATTGCAGCACTCGATCGAACAAAAGATTTCTATCCTGAAGATAAAGTATTTAGCACCCGCCAGTGGTCAGAGTCAGGCTTGGTGGCTGGTCAGCGGTTGCCTCGTTGTATTGTAGAAAACAGTTGAGAGAAGCCTGTCTGCGACCCGCGGGCATGTAGAGAATCAGACCATCATCGGCATCTGTATTGCTGAAGTACCAATCGGCGTTGTCGCTGCCCCAGGTGGCGTTCTCAATATTGGCATCAAGAATCAACGACCAGGCGTTGGCGTTATCGGCTTTGGCATAACCATAAACCAGTGAGACGTTATCACCTTCAATATCGATGGAAGCACTGACGGCGGAATCCAATCCCTCAAACGCAGAACGTCCGATAAGCTGCTCATTGGCGCCTTGCATTGCGCCACGTAACCCCTGTAGCGCAGATATACGTGCGTCGGATTGCAGATTTATCAAACGTGGTAGCGCCGTCACGGCCAGAATACCGAGCACGACAATGATGATTACAAGTTCAATCAGGGTAAATCCGCGAGTGCTTTTCATGACTATTCTAAATGTAGGTCGAGAGGGGTTTTGCTGGCGCGGCCACCTATCTCTCGAGTCAGTTTCGGTACTAAGTAGCCAGAGGTTTGTTCCAGGACGCCGGCCATAATTTCTTTTGCTTGCTGATCGGAAATAAAGAAATGGGCAGCGCCTTGTACCTTGTCTAGTACATGCATGTAATAGGGTAGAACTCCGGCTTCAAACAGAGCGTTACTCAGGGCTATCTGGCTGCTAACACTATCGTTAACACCTTTGAGCATAACGCCTTGGTTGAGAAGAGTAACACCAACTTGCTTGAGCTTGTCTAATGCGTTTGCCAGAGTTTGATCTATCTCCTGAGCATGGTTGATATGCGTTACTAAGATCACCTGCAGACGTGTCTGACCCAACAAATCAGTAAGTTGCTCGGTGATACGGGCTGGAATGACAACGGGTAAACGCGAATGAATGCGCAGACGCTTTATGTGCTGAATATCGGCGATACGAGCAACCAGCCAACTTAGCTCATCATCCTTAGCCATTAATGGATCACCGCCAGAGAGAATGATCTCATCGATCTCCGGATGCTGTTGAATGTAATCGAGGCTCGTTTGCCAAACACTTTTTGATCCTTTGTTTTCATCATAAGGAAAATGACGACGAAAACAGTAACGGCAGTTGATCGCGCAGCCACCTTTGACAATCATTAGTGCTCGGTTGCGATATTTGTGTAGCAAGCCGGGAATTGCATTGTTCTGTTCTTCCAGTGGATCGTTGGAGTATCCCTGATGAACTTCGAACTCTTCACTTAGCGGTAGGACTTGGCGTAAAAGAGGATCGTAAGGGTTGCCTTTTTCCATTCTATCGACAAAACTTTGCGGCACACGCTGTGCAAAAAGCTTGCGAGCTTCAAACCCGTTCTTCCAAGGGGTAGGATCAATTTCAAGTTGTTCGAGCAGTTTTGCAGGATCAGAGATCCCATTCGCTAGCTGTTTAAGCCAGTTTTGCTCAACAGATTCAACTTTTCGGGTTATGATGTGCGGCATTGAATTTAGCTCTAAGAATGTAAGAGGAAAAAATGGCTACTGTTAGCACCAATGAATTTAAAGGCGGTCTAAAACTAATGCTTGATAACGAGCCTTGCGTTATCTTGGAAAACGAATACGTTAAGCCAGGTAAAGGCCAAGCGTTCAACCGCGTAAAAATTCGTAAACTTCTTTCTGGTAAAGTGCTAGAGAAAACCTTTAAGTCTGGTGAAACTTGTGAAGTTGCAGACGTAATGGATATCGACCTAGATTATCTATATAACGACGGCGAATTCTACCACTTTATGAACAACGAAACGTTCGAGCAAATCGCAGCTGACGTAAAAGCTGTTGGTGAAAACGCTAAGTGGTTGGTTGAAAACAACACTTGTATGCTAACTCTTTGGAACGGTAACCCAATCGTTGTTACGCCACCAAACTTCGTTGAGCTAGAAGTAACAGACACAGATCCTGGTCTGAAAGGCGATACTCAAGGTACTGGCGGCAAACCTGCAACACTATCTACTGGTGCAGTTGTTCGCGTACCTCTATTCATCGCAATTGGCGAAGTAATCAAAGTAGATACTCGCTCTGGTGAATACGTTGGCCGTGTAAAATAAGCCTCGCTTAGGTCAAGATTTGGAAAAAGGTCACTTCGGTGGCCTTTTTTTGTTTTTATCTGCAAGGTTTGATGTGCCACAATTCTAGCTCAGAGCTATGTTACTAAACTAGAACCTATGAAACAGTCTATAAAAATCTGGCTTGATGCCGCACGCCCAAAGACCCTGCCACTGGCATTGGTTTCTATCCTTACGGGTAGCGTATTGGCGTACTCCACCCATCAGTTCTCAATGGTCGTTGCTTTACTGGCCTTCTTAACGGCAACGTTACTGCAGATTCTGTCTAATCTGGCTAACGACTATGGTGATGCCGTAAAAGGGACCGATAACGAGAATCGACTGGGCCCGATGCGTGCGATTCAGTCTGGTGCAGTTAGTCAGAAAGCGATGAAACAGGCTATGCTGATTAACATAGTACTGACGATTATCGCCGGTCTGACTTTGGTTATGTACGCATTAGAAAGCTTGCAGAGTATTCTCGCCTTCATTGGCTTAGGTCTGTTAGCCATTGTGGCCGCTATCGCTTATACCGTAGGCAACAAGCCTTATGGTTATGTTGGCTTAGGAGATATCTCAGTGTTTATCTTCTTTGGCCTGCTTGGTGTTGCGGGGACTTACTTCTTGCATACAGGCATTGTCGCCCCTTTATTAATTTTACCTGCGATTGGCTGTGGCCTGCTTGCCGTCGCTGTACTCAACATCAACAACATGCGTGATATTGAGAATGATCAGCAGTGTGGTAAGAAGACCGTAGCGGTAAGGCTCGGGCAAAAGCGTGCTAAGCAATACCATTTTGCGCTTCTTATCGGTGCTGTGGTGGCATTTGCTGCTTACTTGCTCCATCAACCTAGCCCTATCTGGATCAGCTTGCCGTTTCTTCTAAGTCTTATTGTCACTTACAAACACGGTAAAGAGGTCTGGCTAGCGCAGCAACCGGCACAAATTGCACCAATGATGCCTGTGATAGTGAAATGCTCAATGGTGACTAACTTGCTGTTTGCCGGAGTGGTTATAGCTCAAACTCTGGTCAGTTAAATGATTCATGTCATTGCAATGACTTAATGACCCTATATACTCGATGGAGATAACGAACGGTATGGGAAGGAATACTATGGAATACAATACCTCTGCCTTGTGCGACATCTACTTAGAGCAAGTGGATGTTGTTGAGCCAATGTTTAGTAACTTTGGCGGTTGCGCATCGTTCGCCGGCCAGGTAACTACGGTTAAGTGCTACGAAGACAACGGATTAATACGTGAAATCTTAGAGCAGGATGGTTTGGGCCGAGTTCTTCTGATTGATGGCGGTGGTTCGCTACGCCGTGCCTTGATTGATGCAGAGCTGGCATCTTTGGCGGAAGAGAATGAGTGGGAAGGTATTGTGGTCTACGGTTGTGTTCGCGAGGTGGACGAACTGGAAGACATGAGTATTGGTATTCAGGCTATCGCTTCAATTCCTGTTGGAGCAACCAGTCAGGGTGTTGGCGAAGTCGATATTCCGGTTAACTTTGGTGGCGTAACCTTCCTTCCTGAAGACTACCTTTACGCGGATAATACCGGTGTGATTCTTTCTCAGGAACCGTTAGATGTTGATCTCGAGATTGATGACGAAGAAGAAGAGATCGTGGTTAATCAGTAACAGACGAGTATCTATAAAGCACCGACCTGATGGTCGGTGTTTTTGTTTATGAGGTCAGGTATTTGCGACGAAGTTTTATCGCATACAGATAACCTGATGTACCACCTATCATGTTGCCCAGAGCAATGCCGATGAAAAGACCTTCAATGTCATACCATTGACCGCCTAGCCAGGCACAAGGCAGGGTAAATAAGAACAGTCGCATAAAGCTCCACTGGAAAGCACGCATAGGCTGATGGAGAGCGTTAAGTCCCGATACCAACATCATCATGATGCCTTGAAAACCGTAGCTAAATGGTACCACTAACAAGTAATGCCAAAGCAGATCCTTTACCGCTTGTTCCTGAGAGAAGAGCGCCGCAATTGGGATACTGAGCGGCACCATCATAATGAATATCCCGAGTTGGAATACCATCGAAAAACGCATACTGAGAAACAGGCCAGCAAAGCTACGTGCTGGATTGTTTGCCCCCATATTCTGCGCAATAAATGGAGTCAGTGCTGAGGTCAGCGACATTAACACCAGAATCAGAATCGACTCAACGCGTTGCGCGGCACCATATGCCGCAACAGCTGCTGTTCCGTGAGAAGAGAGCATCATCATCAAGATAGCACCGGAGATCGGTGTCAGAGCATTCGAAAGCGCAGCCGGAGTACCAATCTTGAGGATCTGCTTCCAGTCTTTAGCAAGAGAATGAAGACAGGGCAGAGCGAGCAGCTTCTCTCGTTTCGCCAGTACATAGAGCGAACCGATTAAAGCTCCTAGCCAGCTTAATGCACTGGCGATCGCAGCGCCCTGAATACCTAACTCAGGGAAGGGACCGAGACCGAAAATCAGCAGAGGATCGAGCAGACCGTTAATAAACCCAGCCAGCATCATAATCTTGGCTGGCGTCTTGGTATCTCCGGTCGCGCGTATCGCACTGTTTCCCGCCATAGGGATCACGAGTAATGGAATCGTGAGATACCAGATCTGCATGTATTGTTTGATCAGTGGTATCAGATCTGCCTTTGCACCCAATGACAGAAATAGTGGCTCGATGGAAAAAAAGCCGATCGCAGATGCGATAACCACTAGCGTAACGGCCAGTATGAGACCGTGAGTAGAAAAGCGCGCTGCATCCTGAGACTGACCTTGTCCCAGCAAGCGTCCAATGCTGGTCGAAAGACCCATACCAATCCCCATGGTGATACAGTTGACCGCAAAGGTCACAGGGAAGGTATAACTAATTGCCGCAAGAGCTTGGGTACCTAACAAAGAGATAAAGAAGGTATCCACTAAGTTAAACATCAGAATAGCGATCATGCCGAAGGTCATCGGAATGGTCATCTGACGAAGAACTAAGGGAATTGAGCCAGTTAAGAGGCCATGCTTATCCTGCATTTGGTACAACTATTTATGAGCGGAAAAACGTAGGATACTTGATTGAGCTGAGAGACACAAAAAAGGCCAGCATTTGCTGGCCTTAATGAGCGTTTTTCAACAGAAAAATTAAGCTTTAGCTGCTGCCGCTGCTTTAGCAATTGCTGCAAAGCTCTTAGCGTCCAGAGAAGCACCACCAACTAGAGCACCATCGATGTCTGGTTGTGAGAAGTAAGCTTCTGCGTTTTCTGGTTTAACAGAACCGCCGTACTGGATGATTACTTGCTCAGCTACTGCTGCGCTCTTCTCTGCGATTAGAGCACGGATAGAAGCGTGGATGCGCTGTGCATCTTCAGCTGTTGCTGCTTTACCAGTACCGATAGCCCAGATTGGTTCGTAAGCGATGATAGCGTCGTTCAGAGCTTCAACACCGTAAGCGTCGATAACTGCGTTGATTTGACGTGCACATACTGCTTCAGTTTCACCCGCTTCGTTTTGCGCTTCAGATTCACCGATACAGAAAACTGGCTTCAGACCGTTCTCTTTTAGGAAAGCGAATTTCTTAGCGATGAACTCGTCAGATTCGTTGTGGTAATCACGACGCTCAGAGTGACCGATGATGATGTGAGTTGCACCGAAATCTTTCAGCATTTCTGGAGACATGTCGCCAGTGAATGCACCGCTGTTGTTTAGGTCAGTGTTCTGTGCACCTAGGATGATTTTGTTACCACCTTTAGCGATTAGCTGTTCAGCTAGGTCGATGTATAGAGCTGGTGGAGCTACAGCAACGTCTACACCTTCAACGCCTTCAAGCTCAGCGTTAAGACCAGTTAGCAGCTCTTTAACCATTGCTTTGCTGCCGTTAAGTTTCCAGTTACCCATCACTACAGGACGACGCATAGGAATATCTCCGTATTTAATCAATTAATGTAAAAAATCTTCGTAAGAATATAACAGATAAAATTGGTTAGATCATGATTACCGTCATGTCTTATCCGGATATCATTTATTGGTTGGAGCAGTCATGCCTCATATCTGGAGTTATTGACGGGCATATCAGTGATCCATGGAACAGATTGGCTGAAAGTTGCTCGGAATTAAGCATAGAAATTGGTAATAGTGTTGTCCACTCACCCTTTGTCGTGAAACTCTCTTACATTTGAGGAATACTATGCCAAACCTAGTCATGGAATACTCCAACTCAGTTGATGAACGCGTTAATGTTCAGGGGTTGTTGGAAGACTTACATCAAGTGGCGATCCAGTGTGGACTATTTGATATCGGTTCAATCAAATCACGTGCACTCCGTTGCCATAATTGGTTGATAGGTGAAGAAGGAGATAGCGTAGACTTTATCCATATTAGCTTTGAGCTGTTAGATGGACGTACTCCAGAGCAAAAGCGCGAGCTGTCGCGTCAGTTGATGGACGTACTGACAGATCAGGCTGGCCATGTGCGCAGTTTGACTGTGAACATTCGAGATATGGATAAAGAGAGTTTTCAGAAAGTCGTTAATTAGATTAAGTTGATCTAATAATTTTTCATATTTTAGGTAATAAAGATGTCAATGAAAGAACTGTTATTCTCCTTTCACGGTCGAATAGGGCGTAAAACCTATTGGACCTGGAACGTGGTTTACTACTTAATGATCGTCGGTTTTGCGTTGGGAATGAATGTGCTGTTCCCTTCAATGGCGCATCTGATTTTGCCAGTGTTCTTACTGGTAGTATTGATTCCTGATCTGGCGATTACCGCTAAACGCTGGCATGACCGTGGTAAGTCGAGCTGGTGGTTGCTGCTAAACATCCCGCTCGTGATTGGGCGTATGACAATGCCGGTCGGTGACCCAAGTCAAGGCGCGCAGCCAACAACGCTACAGGCAGTGAGCTCAATGGCTGCACTTATCTGTGGTCTATGGATTCTGGTTGAATGTGGTTTCCTTAAAGGCACGGATGGTGAAAACCAATACGGACCGGAAGGGAAATAGGGCGCTTCGCTTCGAGAGTCGAGAAATTAGAACGCTGCGCTTCGAGAACGGACTTCGTCCTACGAGAATTTAGAACGGGCTGCGCCCTTCGAGAGGTGCACGTTATAGATGCTGAGTAGGTATCTGATACAGAGTTTTTTGTTAGGGACTTACGTCTAG
>NZ_AEVS01000106.1 GCF_000189255.1 Vibrio brasiliensis LMG 20546
CTCAGCTTCCCGGCCAACTATCTGGCACCACAAACCAAAA
This sequence comes from Vibrio brasiliensis LMG 20546, assembly GCF_000189255.1. Classification (GTDB taxonomy): domain Bacteria; phylum Pseudomonadota; class Gammaproteobacteria; order Enterobacterales; family Vibrionaceae; genus Vibrio; species Vibrio brasiliensis. The sequence goes on from NZ_AEVS01000106.1 coordinate 41, forward strand.
TTGCTCCTCTTTAGTCTGGGCATGAACAAAACGTCCATCAGGTTTCTCAATTGGCTTCTCAAACTCCGTTGTACCGGTTGCCCATTGTGGTTTTTCTAATGGGTATAAAGTCGCGCCTATCTGTTGCCACTGACTCTGATAACACCAATATCCACTGATCTGACTCTGATTTAAACGGTAGCCAAGACACTCCTCCGGCACCTGCTCAGGAGAAAATGGATTGATATAGAGCCTGCCCTGAAGCAATAGGTGTTCAGACATATCCTGATATTGTGGGTATTGAGTGAGGAACTCGGCGCAGGAACTCATCTTGAGCTGATGAGTTAACATTCTATCGAGCTTTTTATCTAGTTGATCATGGGCATTGGGGCCATACCATGTCCCCTGATGGAGCAGGTAGAATTTGATTGCCACTTCCCAGTGTTCCAATTGGTTGCCAGCCTCATTATTTAAAATCAGATCTATCGCTCCGAGCGTTTGGCCTGACTCTCGATTGATCTGAATTTCTTCCGCTTCCAGTTGATAGCAGCCACTATGAGTGAGCAGTTCGGTACATAGATATTGATAGAGAAAGCCAAGTCTTGGATTACCCTGATAGTTGTTTTGCTGCAAGGGCTCAGGGGTGAGGTGTTCAAGACTGACAAAAGGGGCTTTCAACTCAAATAGTGAAGGGGCTGATGCTATCCACTGATAGAAACGTTGTAGTTGGTTCATCCTTGGGCCTATTTATTCTGCGTTAGCACTATTGTAACTAGCTGCTGGTATCACCGCTATGGTTGGAATACACTTTGAGGCAGTAAACTTTGGAGTCATAGCCAGCTGTTTATAGCTGACGATAATTGGAAGTGACAATGAACAATTTAAAACTAGAAAAAATCCTTAATGACAAGCTGTCTCCGCAGTTGATCAAAGACTATGCACCAAATGGTCTTCAAGTTGAAGGCACTGAGACCATCAAGCGAATTGTGACTGGTGTAACCGCTTCACAAGCTCTGATCGATAAAGCTATCGAGCTAAATGCTGATGCAATTCTGGTTCACCATGGTTACTTCTGGAAAGGGGAACCAGAGCCGATTCGTGGTATGAAGGGTAAGCGTATCCGTAGCCTGATAAAGAATGACATCAACTTATTTGGTTACCATTTGCCTCTAGACATTCATCCGCAACTCGGTAACAACGCTGAACTTGCTCGTCTGCTTGAGATCGAAGTGGAAGGTGGTATGGAAGGCCATGAGCAATCAGTTGCGATGTTTGGTCGCCTAAAGCAACCAATGTCAGGCGGCGAGTTTGCCCACAAGATCAACACGGTGCTTAATCGTCAGCCTCTACATATCGCCCCAGAAGATGAGAGCAAGCTAATCGAAACTATTGGTTGGTGTACAGGCGGCGGTCAGGACTATATAGAGTTGGCGGTAAAACTGGGACTGGATGCTTTTGTTTCGGGCGAGATTTCTGAGCGTACGACATACACAGCACGCGAAATGGGGGTTCATTACTTCGCGGCAGGTCACCACGCGACTGAACGTTACGGCATAAAAGCTCTGGGTGAGTGGTTAGCCCAGGAGCACGGACTGGAAGTCACGTTTATTGATATTAATAACCCGGTTTAGGTAAAGGCGGGCTGCGCCCTTCGAGAGGTGCGCGTGGTTAATGAGTCGGAAACTGATGTCAGGGTTGGTTTTTGTAAAGGCTAATTGACGGATTTTAAAAGGAAGTGGTTGATATGTACTGTCAGCCCTTCAAGATTTTCTCGACTCTCGACTCTCGACTCTAAAAAAGGGCTGATGCTCTCGCATCAACCCTTAACTCTTCTAGAATCTAATCCTTGGGAATTAAAAACTATTCACGCTCGTGTAGAGGTGAGAATTCACGTTGAACTTCACCTGTGTATAGCTGACGTGGACGACCGATACGGTTTAGTGGGTCGCTGTGCATTTCGTTCCAGTGTGCAATCCAGCCGATCGTACGAGATAGAGCGAAGATTACTGTAAACATTGAAACTGGGATGCCGATTGCTTTAAGAATGATACCTGAGTAGAAGTCTACGTTCGGGTATAGTTTCTTAGAAACAAAGTACTCATCAGAAAGAGCGATGCGCTCAAGTTCCATAGCTACGTCTAGTAGTGGATCCTGAATGTTTAGCTCTTTAAGAACTTCGTGACACGTTTCGCGCATTACTGTCGCACGTGGGTCGTAGTTCTTGTAAACACGGTGACCGAAGCCCATTAGGCGGAACGGGTCTTCTTTATCTTTAGCGCGTTCAACATATTCTGGAATGTTGTCAACACTGCCGATCTCTTCAAGCATCTTCAGACATGCTTCGTTAGCGCCGCCGTGTGCAGGGCCCCAAAGAGAAGCAATACCTGCTGCAATACATGCAAACGGGTTAGCACCAGAAGAACCAGCAAGACGTACTGTAGAAGTAGAAGCGTTTTGCTCGTGGTCTGCGTGTAGAGTAAAGATCTTGTCCATTGCGCGAGCAACTACAGGGTTTACTTCGTACTCTTCACATGGGTTTGCGAACATCATGTGAAGGAAGTTCTCTGCGTAGCTCAGATCATTACGTGGGTAAATGAAAGGCTGACCAATAGAGTACTTGTAACACATAGCCGCAAGAGTAGGCATTTTCGACAGTAGTCGGTATGCCGTGATTTCACGGTGTGTGTCATTATTAATGTCGAGTGAATCGTGGTAGAACGCAGCCAATGCGCCAACTACACCACACATTACAGCCATTGGGTGAGCGTCACGACGGAAGCCGTGGAAGAAGCTCGCAATTTGCTCATGGACCATAGTGTGACGAGTAACGGTTGTTTTAAACTGCTCGTATTGCTCACGTGTTGGGGCTTCACCATAAAGAAGGATGTAACATACTTCTAAGTAATCAGCATTATTAGCTAGCTGATCAATAGGGTAACCGCGGTGCAAAAGAATACCTTTGCCGCCATCGATATAGGTGATTTGAGATTCACAGGATGCAGTGGCAAGAAAACCTGGGTCAAAAGTAAAATATCCGTTTGCTCCCAGTTTACGAACATCAATTACCGGAGTACCCAGGGCACCTTCAGTAATCGGCAGCTCGATAGGCGCTTGACCTTCAACATGAAGGGTAGCTTTCTTATCTGCCATAACAATCTCCTTTGTTTATTATTTAATCCGTCCAGGATGTTTGTGTGACATTTTTGTACGTGTGTTCGTTATCAAAGTCAATTTTTCTCCTCTGATGTGTGCACTTGTTATGATTTTTTGAAGGTGTAACGTTAAAAATCTGGTCTGTGTAGCAAAAATTGTTACATCAATTGTATTAGAATGTTGCCAGCCGTATAGTGGCGCAGTAAATTTTGGTGGAAACCTTATAAATTCAAGGCTTGAAACAAATGTGAGGTGAAGTTTTAATCCTTGTTGTTAACAATTATTTTACAAAATACTTCGGCAATTGTTGCAGTCAGCTGTTAAATAAATGTTAAGTTTTGTAGGTTTGCAATCAAAATTCGTTCATAACTATAAATGCTCAATGGAGCTGAGTGAGCAAGCCCGTGAAAGAAAGAAAGTCAAGACCTGTTAATTTAGATTTACAGACCATTCGCTTTCCGATCACTGCAATCGCATCTATTTTACACCGTGTCTCCGGTGTGATTACGTTTGTCGCGGTCGGAATTTTGCTATGGTTACTATCCATTTCGCTATCCTCCCCAGTTGGTTATGCAGAGGCTGTTGATATTGTCGACGGTTTCTTTGTGAAGTTTATCTTATGGGGCATCCTAACGGCTTTGGCCTATCACATTGCTGGTGGCGTTCGTCACTTGTTAATGGATATGGGTCATTTTGAAGAGCTGGAATCTGGTGCAATGAGCGCTAAGGTTGCATTCGCAGCTACGGCCGTTCTGTCTCTACTGGCGGGGGTAATGGTATGGTAAAACATATTTCATCTTTTGGTCGTAATGGTGTACACGATTTCCTATTAATTCGTGCTACTGCGATCATCATGACACTTTATACAATTTATCTGGTTAGCTTTTGTGCTTTCACGGATATTTCTTACGTATCTTGGACTCAGTTCTTTGGTGGCACGTTCACTAAAGTGTTCACGATGCTAGCGTTAGTTTCGGTACTGATTCACGCGTGGATCGGCTTGTGGCAGGTTCTTACTGACTACATCAAATGCGCTAAGCTTCGTGGCGGCCTTCAGTTAGGCGTTATCGCTGTACTGTTTGGTTACTTCTTCTCTGGTCTATTTATTCTGTGGGGTGCGTAAGTGTCTATTCCAGTTCGCGAATTTGATGCCGTAGTTATCGGCGCTGGTGGTGCAGGCATGCGTGCTGCGCTACAAATTTCTGAGCAAGGCCTGTCTTGTGCATTGCTTTCTAAAGTATTTCCTACTCGTTCTCACACTGTATCAGCACAGGGTGGTATCACTGTTGCGTTAGGTAACGCGCACGAAGACCACTGGGAACAGCACATGTACGATACAGTAAAAGGTTCTGACTACATTGGTGACCAGGACGCTATCGAGTACATGTGTAAGAACGGTCCTGAGTCTGTTATCGAACTAGAGAAAATGGGTCTTCCTTTCTCTCGTTTTGACAACGGTACTATCTACCAGCGTCCTTTCGGCGGTCAGTCAAAGAACTTTGGTGGTGAGCAGGCTGCTCGTACCGCTGCTGCAGCTGACCGTACAGGTCACGCGCTTCTACACACTCTTTACCAACAAAACATCAAACACAAAACAACGGTTTTCTCTGAGTGGTATGCACTTGACCTTGTTAAAAACGAAGATGGTGTTGTTCTAGGTTGTACTGCGCTATGCATGGAAACTGGTGAAGTTTGTTACTTCAAATCAAAAGCAACCATCCTGGCTACGGGTGGTGCGGGTCGTATTTACGCATCGACTACTAACGCTCACATCAACACGGGTGATGGTGTTGGTATGGCGCTGCGTGCAGGCGTACCTATGCAAGACATGGAAATGTGGCAGTTCCACCCAACGGGTATCGCTGGTGCAGGTGTTCTTGTAACTGAAGGTTGTCGTGGTGAAGGTGGTTACCTGCTTAATAAAGACGGTGAGCGCTTCATGGAGCGTTACGCTCCAAACGCGAAAGACCTTGCTGGTCGTGACGTTGTTGCTCGTTCAATGATGATCGAAATTCGTGAAGGTCGCGGCTGCGATGGCCCTTGGGGTCCTCACATTAAACTGAAACTGGATCACCTGGGTAAAGAGACTCTTGAGTCACGTCTACCGGGTGTTTGTGAACTGTCTCGTACGTTTGCACACGTTGACCCAGTTAAAGAGCCAATTCCAGTAATCCCAACATGTCACTACATGATGGGTGGTATCCCAACTCAGGTTTCAGGTCAGGCTATTAAGCAAGACGAAAGCGGTGCGGACGTAGAAGTTCAAGGTCTATTCGCTTGTGGTGAAATCGCATCTGTATCAGTACACGGCGCTAACCGTCTGGGTGGTAACTCACTACTAGACTTGGTTGTATTCGGTCGTGCAACAGGTCTACACCTGGGTGAAACTCTAGCTAAGCAAGCGGAAGCGAAACCTGCGACTGAAGCAGACATTGAGCGTTCTTTAGAGCGTTACAACCGTTGGGAAAACAGCACTGAGGGTGAAGACCCAGCGCAAATCCGTAAAGATCTACAGCAATGTATGCAGAACAACTTCTCGGTATTCCGTGAAGGTGATGCAATGGCTAAAGGTCTGGAAGAGCTGAAAGTTATCCGTGAGCGTCTGAAGAACGCACACCTTGCTGATAAATCTACCGAGTTCAACACTCAGCGTATTGAGTGTCTAGAGCTAGAAAACTTGATGGAAACAGCTTATGCAACGGCTGTAGCGGCAAACTACCGTACAGAAAGTCGTGGTGCGCACGCTCGTTTTGACTTCCCGGATCGTGATGACGCTCAGTGGCTATGTCACTCTATCTACAATCCAGAGACGGAAGGTATGACTAAGCGTGATGTAAACATGGAACCTGTCCATCGTGAAGCGTTCCCACCTAAAGCACGTACGTACTAAGGAAAGGAGGATAAGATTATGAAACTGAATTTCTCTTTGTACCGCTACAATCCGGATGTTGACCAGAAGCCTTACATGAAAGACTACACTCTTGAAGTGGAAGAAGGCTCTGACATGATGCTTCTTGATGCTCTGATCTTACTTAAAGAGCAAGATCCAAGCATCTCATTCCGTCGCTCGTGCCGTGAAGGTGTGTGTGGTTCTGATGGTCTGAACATGAACGGTAAAAATGGTCTGGCGTGTATCACACCACTTTCTGCACTAAAAGCAGACAAGATTGTGATTCGTCCACTACCAGGTTTGCCAGTGGTTCGCGATCTTATTGTTGACATGACACAGTTCTACGATAACTATGCGAAAGTTAAGCCTTTCTTGATTGATGACGGTGCTCTACCGCCATCACGCGAGAACCTGCAAACGCCAGATGAGCGTGCTCATCTAGATGGTCTGTACGAATGTATCATGTGTGCATGTTGTACAACATCGTGTCCATCTTTCTGGTGGAACCCAGACAAATTTATCGGTCCTGCTGGTCTTCTGGCTGCTTACCGTTGGTTAATTGATAGCCGCGATACAGCGACAGACGAACGTCTATCAAATCTTGATGACGCATTTAGCGTTTTCCGTTGCCACGGCATCATGAATTGTGTAAGTGTTTGTCCTAAGGGATTGAACCCGACAAAAGCGATTGGTCACATTAAGACTATGCTGGTTAACCGCTCTGTCTAATTAACAAAAAATTGCCGGCCTAATCTGGGCCGGCTCTTAATAGCTCGGCGTAGACCGAAGCAAACGTGAAAACTACTGGTTAAGGGAAAATATGCACAACGGCGTGATGAAGGCGTGGCTCGAGTCTTCACACTTGGCTGGCGCCAATGCAACGTATGTAGAGGACCTCTACGAACTGTATCTAAGTGATCCCGATCTGGTAAGTGAGGAGTGGAAACGTGTTTTTGATGGTTTACCAAAGCCGTCAGAAGAAGTGGTTGAACAACCACATTCACGTGTCCGTGACTACTTCCGACGACTCGCTCAAGAAACAAAGCATTACAATGTCCAAGTTAGTGATCCTGATGTCGACGCTAAACAGGTAAAAGTACTCCAATTAATCAATGCTTATCGCTTTCGTGGTCACGAAGCGGCACAGCTTGACCCTCTAGGTTTATGGCAACGTCCACCAGTGGCGGAGCTAGATCCTGCATTCCACAATCTTACACAAGACGATCTTGAAGAAACTTTCAACGTAGGTTCTTTTGCTATCGGCAAAGAGACTATGCAATTGAAAGATATCCACTCTTCGCTGCAAAAAATCTACTGTGGCTCAGTTGGTGCTGAATACATGCACATGACTGATACTGAACAGAAACGTTGGATCCAGCAACGTTTAGAGTCAGTAGTTGGTCAACCGTCTTTCAGCAAAGAAGAGAAGCAAGAATTTCTTGAAGAGCTCACTGCCGCTGAAGGCCTGGAACGTTACTTGGGCGCGAAGTTCCCGGGTGCAAAACGTTTCTCGCTAGAAGGTGGTGATGCACTTATCCCAATGACTAAAGAACTGATTCGCCATGCTGGTAAGAGCGGTATGCGTGAAGTGGTCATTGGTATGGCTCACCGTGGTCGTCTTAACATGCTGGTCAACGTTCTGGGTAAGAAACCTCAGGATCTGTTTGACGAGTTTGCTGGTAAGCACGATGACACTTGGGGTACAGGTGACGTTAAATATCACCAGGGTTTCTCGGCTGACTTCGCTACACCAGGTGGTGATGTTCACTTAGCTCTAGCATTTAACCCTTCTCACCTAGAGATTGTTAACCCAGTAGTTATCGGCTCGGTTCGTGCTCGTCAAGACCGTTTAGGTGATACTGAAGGAACGACAGTTCTTCCGATCACTATTCATGGTGACTCGGCAGTTGCTGGTCAGGGTGTGGTTGCTGAAACTTTCAACATGTCGCAAGCTCGTGGCTTCCGTGTTGGTGGTACAGTTCGTATCGTTGTTAACAACCAGGTTGGTTTCACAACGTCGAATCCGAACGATACACGTTCGACTATGTACTGTACTGACATCGCTAAGATGGTTCAGGCGCCAATTTTCCACGTTAACGCTGACGATCCAGAAGCTGTGGCATTTGTTACTCGTATCGCTCTAGATTACCGTAACGAATTCAAACGCGATGTGGTTATCGACCTAGTTTGTTACCGTCGCCACGGTCACAACGAAGCTGATGAGCCAAATGCAACTCAGCCGCTGATGTACCAGAAGATCAAGAAACACCCAACGCCACGTAAGCTATATGCAGACGTACTGATGGAGCGTGGTGATTTCGGTATCGATACGGCAACTCAGCTGGTTAACGAATACCGTGATGCTCTTGACCGCGGCGAAGTTGTTGTTAAAGAGTGGCGCCCAATGGCTCTGCATTCAGTAGACTGGTCTCCATATCTAGGCCACGACTGGGATGTTGAGTGGAACAACCAATTCGATAAAGATCGTCTGGTTGAACTTGGTCACCGCATTTGTCAGTACCCAGAAAGTCACAAGCTTCAGAGCCGTGTAAACAAGCTCTACAATGACCGTACATCTATGTTGAGCGGTGAAAAAGCGATTGACTGGGGTATGGCTGAAACTCTTGCTTACGCAACACTGGTTGATGACGGTAAGCGTATTCGTATCTCAGGTCAGGATTCAGGCCGTGGTACCTTCTTCCACCGTCACTCTGTACTGCACAACCAAAACGATGCGAGCACGTTTGTTCCGCTAGCGAACATTCATGACAAGCAAGGCCCGTTTGAAGTTTTTGACTCAGTTCTTTCTGAAGAAGCTGTACTGGCATTCGAATACGGTTATGCGACGGCTGAGCCAAGCGGCTTAACGATCTGGGAAGCGCAGTTTGGTGACTTTGCCAACGGTGCACAGGTTGTTATCGACCAATTTATCTCATCAGGTGAGCAGAAGTGGGCACGTCTATGTGGCCTGACAATGCTACTGCCTCATGGTTACGAAGGTCAGGGTCCAGAGCACTCATCAGCTCGTCTTGAGCGTTACCTTCAGCTATGTGCTGAACAAAACATGCAAGTTGTTGTTCCTTCAACTCCGGCTCAGGTTTACCACATGATCCGTCGTCAGGTTGTAAGACCTATGCGTCGCCCTCTAGTGGTTATGTCACCTAAATCTCTGCTGCGTCATCCGCTATGTACTTCAACGATTGAAGAGCTGGCAGAAGGCACATTCCAAGCGGCGATTGGTGAGATTGATGACCTAGAAGCTGCGAAGGTGAAACGCGTTGTATTCTGTTCAGGTAAAGTTTACTTCGATCTGCTAGAGCAGCGTCGTAACAATGAACAGGACGATGTCGCGATTGTTCGTATTGAACAGCTATACCCATTCCCAATGGAAGAAGTGAAAGCTGCAATTGAGCAATACACCAATGTAGAAGATTTTGTTTGGTGTCAGGAAGAGCCTCAAAACCAGGGCGCTTGGTACTGTAGCCAACATAACTTCCGTGCTGCCATCCCAGCAGGTGCAGATCTTAAATACGCTGGACGTCCAGCATCAGCATCACCTGCAGTAGGCTATATGTCAGTACACTTGAAACAACAGAAAGCGTTGGTTGAAGACGCACTTAACGTGAATACAAAAACTTCGGATTAAGAGCTAGAAGTTAAAGGAAGAAACAGATATGACAATTGAAATTCTGGTTCCAGATTTACCTGAATCTGTCGCTGATGCAACAGTGGCAACATGGCACAAACAACCAGGCGAAGCAGTAGAGCGCGATGAAGTTCTGGTTGATATTGAAACAGATAAAGTAGTACTAGAAGTTCCAGCTCCTGAAGCGGGTGTTCTAGAAGCAATCATTGAAGAAGAAGGTGCAACAGTACTTTCTAAGCAGCTAATCGCTAAGCTTAAGCCTGGCGCGGTTGCTGGTGAACCAACAACAGACACGACTGAAGAGTCAGAAGCGTCTCCGGACAAGCGTCACAAAGCATCTCTGACTGAAGAGAGCAATGATGCACTAAGCCCGGCAGTTCGTCGCCTGCTTGCAGAGCACGGCCTTGAAGCGAACCAGGTTAAAGGTACTGGTGTTGGCGGTCGTATCACACGTGAAGATATCGAAGCTCACCTGGCTAACGCGAAAGCAGCACCTAAAGCGGAAGCTCCTGCTGCTGTTGAAGCGCCAGCAGCTGCACGTAGTCAGAAACGTGTACCAATGACTCGTCTACGTAAGACTGTTGCGAACCGTCTACTAGAAGCGAAGAACAACACGGCAATGCTAACGACGTTCAACGAAGTTAACATGAAGCCAATCATGGATCTTCGTAAGCAGTACAAAGACCAGTTCGAAGAGCGTCACGGTATTCGTCTAGGCTTTATGTCTTTCTACGTGAAAGCCGTAACTGAAGCTCTGAAACGTTACCCAGAAGTGAACGCATCTATCGACGGTGATGATATCGTTTACCACAACTACTTCGACATCAGCATGGCAGTATCTACGCCACGTGGTCTGGTAACTCCAGTTCTTAAAGACTGTGACACTCTAGGTTTTGCTGACGTAGAAAAAGGCATCAAAGAGCTAGCAATCAAAGGCCGCGACGGCAAGCTAACGGTTGATGAGCTAATGGGTGGTAACTTCACTATCACGAACGGTGGTGTATTTGGTTCACTAATGTCTACGCCAATTATCAACCCACCTCAGTCAGCAATTCTTGGTATGCACAAGATCCAAGAGCGTCCAATGGCTGTTGATGGCAAGGTAGAAATCCTACCAATGATGTACCTGGCTCTGTCTTACGATCACCGTCTAATCGATGGCCGTGAGTCAGTGGGCTTCCTAGTAACCATTAAAGAGTTGCTAGAAGATCCAGCACGTCTGCTATTAGACGTTTAATATCGCTAAAACGTCTAGTTGGCTGAGCTGGCTAGACGTTCGATAGTTTCAAAGGCTAGACTGGCTCAACTGTCTGGCCTTCATTTGAGTCACTAAGCTATTAGAAAATAGATCGTGATTTATTTGAGAAGACCCTACAGACGCGCGCAAATAAGCGCCGTTATGGAAATAATAATCCCCTAAGGGAAAATAAACGGAATATCAAAATGAATTTGCATGAATACCAAGCCAAACAGCTGTTTGCAGAATTCGGTTTGCCTGTACCGGAAGGTTACGCGTGTGATACACCACAAGAAGCTTTTGAAGCTGCAGGTCGTATCTCTACAGAGAAGAAAGTTGTTAAATGTCAGGTTCACGCTGGTGGACGTGGTAAAGCGGGTGGCGTAGAGCTACACGATACTAAAGATGGCGTTAAAGAGTTTGCACAAAAGTGGCTAGGTAAAAACCTGGTAACTTACCAAACAGACGCAAATGGTCAGCCTGTAACTAAAATCCTAGTTGAAGAAGCATCAAACATTGCTAACGAACTTTACCTGGGTGCTGTTGTTGACCGTGCAACTCGTAAAGTTGTATTCATGGCATCTACTGAAGGTGGTGTTGAAATCGAGAAAGTTGCAGAAGAGACTCCTGAGTTGATTCACAAAGCAGCTATCGATCCACTAGTAGGCCCACAAGCTTACCAAGGCCGTGAACTAGCATTCAAGCTAGGTCTTGAAGGCGACCAAATCAAACAATTTGTTAAGATCTTCATGGGTCTTGGCAACATGTTCTCTCAGTACGACCTGGCTCTACTGGAGATCAACCCTCTTGTAATTACTGGCGAAGGCAACCTGCTATGTCTTGACGGTAAGATTAACATCGACTCTAACGCGATGTACCGTCAGCCTAAGCTACGTGAAATGCACGATCCTTCGCAAGAAGATGAGCGTGAAGCACACGCAGCTCAGTGGGAACTGAACTACGTAGCACTAGACGGCAATGTTGGCTGTATGGTTAACGGTGCAGGTCTGGCAATGGGTACGATGGATATCGTAAACCTACACGGCGGCAAGCCAGCTAACTTCCTAGACGTAGGTGGCGGCGCGACTAAAGAGCGTGTAGCAGAAGCATTCAAGATCATCCTGTCTGATGACAATGTAAAAGCAGTACTAGTAAACATCTTTGGTGGTATCGTTCGTTGTGACATGATCGCTGAAGGTATTATCGGTGCGGTTAAAGAGGTAGGCGTAAGCGTACCAGTAGTTGTTCGTCTAGAAGGTACTAACGCTGACCTTGGTCGCGAAGTTCTTGCTAATTCTGATGTTGATATCATTGCAGCTGAGTCGCTAACTGACGCAGCTCAGAAAGTTGTTGCTGCTGCGGAGGGCAAATAATGTCTGTACTAATTAATAAAGACACCAAAGTAATCTGTCAGGGTTTCACTGGTGGTCAGGGTACTTTCCACTCTGAGCAAGCTATCGCATACGGTACACAGATGGTTGGTGGTGTTTCTCCGGGTAAAGGTGGTCAAACTCACCTGGGTCTTCCAGTATTCAACACAGTGCGTGAAGCAGTAGAAGCAACAGGCGCGACAGCAACAGTTATCTACGTACCAGCACCTTTCTGTAAAGACGCAATCCTGGAAGCGATTGATGCGGGTATCGAGCTAATCGTAACAATCACTGAAGGTATCCCTACAACGGATATGATCGACGTTAAAGTGAAGCTGGAAGAGACTGGCGTTCGCATGATCGGTCCTAACTGTCCGGGTCTAATCACTCCAGACGAGTGTAAGATTGGTATCATGCCTGGCCATATCCACAAGAAAGGTAAAGTGGGTATCGTATCTCGTTCAGGTACACTAACTTACGAAGCGGTTAAGCAGACGACAGACGAAGGTTTCGGTCAGTCTACTTGTGTTGGTATCGGTGGTGACCCAATCCCTGGTTCAAACTTCATCGACATCCTGAAGCTATTCCAAGAAGACCCTGAAACTGAAGCAATCGTAATGATTGGTGAAATCGGTGGTACTGCTGAGGAAGAAGCTGCAGCATTCATCAAAGAGAACGTCACTAAGCCAGTCGTTTCTTACATTGCAGGTGTTACAGCTCCTCCAGGTAAGCGTATGGGCCACGCTGGCGCAATCATCTCTGGTGGTAAAGGTACTGCTGAAGACAAGTTCGCTGCACTAGAAGCTGCAGGCGTTAAGACTGTGAAATCTCTTGCTGACATCGGCAAAGGTCTACGTGAAGTAACAGGTTGGTAATTTAACCCGCTACGAATTGAAAGGCTTGGCAGTGTGCCAAGCCTTTTTTGTTTTTGTCGCTAGGGTGGTTATCTGTCGTTGGCGCTATTTTAGCTCGCTAAGCGCCGAGCTTTTTCTCTAACACCATCAATCTTTCTGTTAATGCGGCAACCTGAGCCTCAAGTTGAGCGATTCGATCAACATCGTTATCTGGTTGTTTCGCTGCCACTTCAACCTTTGGAACACGGTTAGCACTTTTCCAGCTCTTTAAGGTAGTAATTAATGCTGGCATTGGCACTGGTGTGCTCAAACGCGCTTTGACCAGAGCGACGGTCGGCTCTTTTCCTTCTGAGTGTAACTGTTCAAGGACATCTTTTAGCTCTTGGCTAACATCTTGAGTAAGCATAAAACCTCCGTTGTGCTGATATCACTAATAATACTGGCAGTACCCTTTGTTGACTAATGGAAAATTAAGAAATGGCTTGTGCGATATTTCTCACAAGTGATGTAAGACAAAGTGTGTTTTAAACGGGCTTAAAGGTACTTTTTGTTTTATAAATTATTGATATTAAATGTTTTGTTTCTTTTTTGTTCAAGTAATTCAAGCGGAAATTGCTCTGTAAGGCATTGTTCAAACGTACCAATAGGGTAAATTAGAACCTGTCGGAAGGATACTGACTCGGAACAGGAAACACCAAGGATTGGATATCTTCAGGATGAAGAATGGTTAATCAGGAAGGTTGACCAAGCATGGAGCGAAAGGACATTGTAAGGATACATTCGCTAACCAGGATGTTAGTGATAAGGAAAGCAATGGACACCTCTAGGATGAGGCAAGGACAGTATCAGGACGATACTAAGGACACCGCTCAAGGAACAAGTGATGTGGGCTGACGAGGAACGTTAGCTATCAGGATGAATAGGACACCGCTAGGACGGCGAAGTCAGGATATTACTGAAGGATTCAGTAACTATTATGGAAGATGCATGGAGCAACTTTTGTAGCCGGACTGCTGCGAGTAAGACTATAAGCCCCGATACTAGCGTATCGGGGCTTTTCTTAGATCTCACCTTTACAAAAACTCAAAAAACAACATGTAAAAAAACGTTCTAGATCAATAAAGGCAACCATCAGTTGGTTTAACTTTTCGGCTTTGTTTTAAAAGACAATTATTGCTGCTTACAAGGATGTGTCATGACTATAGTGACTCGCCGATCGTTATTAGTCCCTTATAACGACTCTCTACAATCAGAATTTTTAATGCTCAACTGCTGTGCGATTAACCGCGCGCAAATGAATGGCGCGCATACAGTATCGTCTGCCAAAAAACAGTTCGAGAAGGTTCTTAACGATAGAAACATATTCGCGATGGCGGTATTAGACAGCCACTCAAGAGAGTACATGGGGCACGTGTTTATCTCAGATTTAGATACGCTTCCAGAGTTAGGTTATATATTCGATAAGGACTATTGGGGGAGGGGGATTGCTAGTGAGGTTTTGCAGGCATTCTTTTCCAAAGCAGTACGTGATTTGAATTTAGAACGCGTTATCGCGACCGCTAATGTCGACCATCAGCCTTCAATTCGTATCCTGCAAAAGCTTGGCTTTGAGTTAAATGCCCATAAGCAAGATACTTTCGGTCCTTATGATGAGTTTGTATTCACATCCGATGTGGCGGTAGATCAACCTTTGCTAGTCGGAAACCTTGCATAACAATCTGTCCTTGATAACAATCATCACCCAGAGACGAAAACTCAAAGTGATAAACAGAATGCCAACGCCAGACACCGTCTGGCGTTTTTAGTTTATGACCTTTCAACGCTACGCTCAGTAGTTGTAAGTCGAGCTCGTTACACTTACGTGCCGCGATACTCTTAGCCAGCTCAGCCTGACGTCTTTGCTGCCAAAAGATTAAGCAGATAATCGCCAGAGCGAGGATAGCGAACAGGTCATGGATCATGGTTACGCCTTAGCTGCTTGCTGCAGGCTGATAAGAGCGTTGGCTAACTCTTCCGATGGGCTCGAATGGAGCAAAGGAAGCAAGACCATACGTAGCTCAGGGAGCATAACCAGGTCGGCAAACAGTTGGTTGAATAAGCTTTGATTGCCGGTTTGTGCCAAACGAAGCAGGAACTGTTCTGCGGTGTTTGCATCGACCAGCCAATGCCAGCATCGACCTGCGATACCAATCAACACCTCTTGGTGACTGAGGCGAGCACTGTCTAGAACACTGTCAACGATCGGTTTAGAGATCGCATCTTCTGCGCCTGATAAGGCACGCGTTAATGCGGAAAGTAAGAACAGGTCTGGCTCATCACTTTCAATTTGCTGCTTTGCCATCTCAGCAAGGTTCTGCGCCAGTTTACTCGGCAGAGTGGTATGTTCCAGCGCACCAAGTAATGCGTACAATGGCTCAGAAGGTAGGTGTTTTAGCGCCTTACGCACATTAACCCCGTTTTGCTCCTGACCTAAACGGGCACAGATGTCTGTTACACCTTGGAGACCTACAGTATGCCATTTGTCCCACTCTAAACCGCCAGCGAAGTAGTGCTGAGCGTGTTCATAATACTGGCTACAAGGTAAGTTCATCATAGCGCGCACCTGGCTATGGAACACGGCCATCTTGTCTTCAGCAGGTTTGAAGGTATAAGGGTTGTTCGCCAGCTTCTCTTGCTGCTCTTCAGTCAGTTCCTGGTTGAGACGAGTGCCCATTGCTTCAATGACGTACTTGATGAAGTTACCCACATCTGACTGTTTGAGTAGGCCGCGTTCATCCAGGTCAAACTTTAGAAACCAGATCCAAGGTTGTTGCTCTTCATTCCAATAGGCAATTGCAATATGTGCTTTGCGCTGCATTGGGTACGGATAAGCTTGTTGGCCTTTTTCAACGTCTGCGAAAGTCTTAGCTTCGATCTGTTTAATACGTCGACCAAGATCAAAGACCTGATATTGGCAGTCACTGTTAGTGAGGAGCTGGGTGAGAGTATGAATGGTTTCCATTGAAGCAATTGTCCTAACTTTATTTACTCTATAGATGGTATTCTATTGCCAATTTTCAAGGTCCCAAACAAAGATTAATGACAAAAGTGAAACAATTGATCGAGCTTATCGACGATTTAGAACTGACGATGCAACAACTTGGACAGTGGCAAGAGACCCCTCCAGATGAGCAGGCCTTACTTAGCCAACAACCATTTGCGATCGATACCTTAACGCCAAGTGAGTGGCTGCAATGGATCTTCATTGCCCGTATCCGTTTGCTGATCACTCGAAATCAGCCGCTACCGAGCGGATTTTCAATTGCGCCTTACTTCGAGGAGTGTTGGAAAGAGCAGTCGCAATTAACACCATTACTTACAATTATCCAAAAGTTAGATGAGGTTTGTCGCTAGTGTTGGAGATCGTATATCAGGACGAATATTTTGTTGCCGTCAATAAGCCTGCGGGAATGTTGGTTCATCGCAGTTGGTTAGATAAGCATGAAACTCAGTTTGTGATGCAAACCCTCCGTGACCAAATTGGTCAGCATGTATTTCCGCTTCATCGTTTGGATCGACCTACATCAGGGGTACTGATTTTTGCGCTGTCGAGTGAAGTGGCTTCTCAGGTGATGCCGATGTTTGCCAATCACGAGATGGAGAAAACTTATCACGCGATTGTACGCGGATGGATTCTGGAATCTGGTCGTCTCGATTACCCTCTCAAGGTTGAACTGGATAAAATCGCTGATAAACACGCGAGCCAGGAAAAAGAAGCGCAAGAGGCAATCACGGATTACCAACCTCTTGCTCAGGTTGAAATCCCACACTCGACAGGTCGATTCCCAACGACTCGCTATTGCTTGATGGAGATGAAACCATTAACAGGTCGCAAACATCAGCTAAGACGTCACATGGCTCATCTGCGCCACCCTATCGTCGGTGATACGACCCACGGTGATGGTAAGCATAACAAGTTGTTCAGAGAGGTGTATGATTCGCACCGTTTGCTGCTTCATGCCTCATCACTCAAGTTTGTTCATCCATTTACACAACAAGAGATAATCATCGAAGCTGGATTGGATGAGACATGGCAAAAGCTATGTGAAGAGTTTGCATGGTCAACACCTAAGTGACACTGCCTGTCGGTTAGTTAAAAAAAGCTCGTCAATAACAGCAATGACGAGCTGGGTCTAGCCGCGTTGACTAGCAAAGGAGGCACTTGCCATGAGCTAGCAAGCAGATTGAATGTAAAGTAGCTGGTGATAATTTCCTGTAGTCAAATTCTTAAAGTTTCCGCGGCTTCAATCAGTTGGAATCTGTATCACAAACACTCAACATAGTTGAACATCTTCTATCATCATTTGGGCGTAACAATAGCTTGGGTTATGTCGTATGGCATGAATTGCAGCAAAAATAGCAGCCGTTGATCTTGATCTCCGGGAATGAGCTTCTTGCATGAGCAATGGCCGCGGCACATGAAGAGTGCAGACCTAACTTAATCAGATGCTCCATACCCGGCATATAAGTACAACCTGTAGTGGCGTTATGCACCTCATGCTCTCCAGTGTATTGGGACTGCTTACTGAGAAAGTATTTGTGATTCATGATTGTTCCCTCATTAGTGTTCTCAATTCACAACTGAAAAAGTGTGCCCACTTGAGGGAAGAGCGGCAAATCGTGGCTTTTGATTTGGAACTGTATTCCCAGTTGTTATTGCGCTGTTTGGCAATAGCTACGGAAACGCTCATCTTTATCAAGTTCCTAACCGACAAAAACAACAAAGCCCTCTCATAGAGGGCTTTGTTATTATCGTTTAAAGCAGGGTGAGCTAGCTTTACATATATTCTCGGATAGCTTTCTCAATGCCTTGACCGTCGAGTCCAAGCTCTTGATGCAGCTCATCTTGAGTTCCCTGATGGATGAAGTAATCAGGTAGACCAAGATTGAGCACGGGCTTGAGAATCTTCTCTTTCATCATAAACTCAACCACGCCTGAGCCAGCGCCACCGGCAATGGCATTTTCTTCGAGGGTGACAATGACATCATGCTCTGCGGCAAGCTGTTTGATTAACTCTTCATCGAGTGGTTTAACGAAGCGCATGTCAGCGACAGTCGCATTGAGCGCTTCAGCTGCTTCTAGAGCATTGCCCAAGAAAGTACCAAAGCTCAGGATGGCAACTTTTTCGCCCTGGCGAACCACTCGGCCTTTACCAATCTCTAAAGCAGTGAACTCTTGCTCAATTTCTGCGCCCATACCCGTACCGCGTGGGTAACGAACTGCAGATGGGCCAGTATGCTTATGACCCGTGTACAGCATCTGACGACATTCGTTTTCATCGCTAGGTGCCATGATAACCATGTTTGGAATACAGCGCATAAAGCTAAGATCAAAGGCACCCTGGTGAGTTTGACCATCTGCGCCAACGAGTCCGGCGCGGTCAATAGCAAACATGACCGGCAGATCCATAATCGCTACATCGTGGATTAGCTGATCGTAACCACGCTGCAGGAAGGTTGAATAGATAGCAACAATAGGGTGATCGCCGGCAATCGCCATACCAGTCGCCAATGTCACTGCGTGTTGCTCTGCAATGGCGACATCGAAGTATTGGTCTGGGTACTCTTTAGAGAAACGAACCATACCGGAGCCTTCACGCATCGCCGGAGTAATCGCCATCAGCTTAGGATCTTGTGCAGCCATATCGCACAGGAAGTCACCGAAGATCTTTGAGTAACTTGGCTTACCACCACTGCTTTTCGGCAATGAAGTGTGGCTAGGGTCGAATTTAGGTACACCGTGATAGCCAATCGGATCTTTTTCCGCTGGCTCGTAACCTTTACCCTTCTTAGTCATGATATGCAGGAACTGTGGGCCTTTTAGCTCACGCATGTTCTTTAGAGTTTTGACCAACTCGTTGACATCATGACCATCAACAGGGCCGATGTAGTTGAAGCCTAACTCTTCAAACAGTGTTCCAGGCACGACCATACCTTTGAGGTGTTCCTCGGTACGACGAACCAACTCTTTAATTGGCGGTACACCCGAAAGGACTTTCTTGCCACCTTCTCGAATCGAAGTGTAAAGGCTGCCAGAAAGTACCTGAGCTAAATGGTTATTGAGTGCACCAACGTTCTCAGAGATCGACATCTCGTTGTCATTTAAGATCACTAACATGTCTGGGTGAACGTCGCCTGCGTGGTTCATGGCTTCAAACGCCATACCAGCAGTAATAGCGCCATCGCCAATTACGCTAACCACTTTACGGTTAAGGTCTTCTTTACCAGCGCTGATCGCCATACCTAGTGCAGCACTGATCGAAGTAGACGAATGACCAACAGACAGGGTGTCGTACTCACTCTCTTCACGCCATGGGAAAGGGTGAAGACCATCTTTTTGGCGAATCGTCGGCATTTGATCGCGACGACCAGTCAGAATCTTATGTGGATACGCCTGATGACCAACATCCCACACCAATTGATCAAATGGCGTGTTGTAGACATAGTGAAGGGCAACAGTTAGTTCAACTGTGCCTAGACCAGAGGCTAGGTGACCACTGGATTGGCTTACTGAGTTCAGTAAGTAGGTGCGTAATTCATCACACAGCTTCGGTAGCACTTCTTTAGGAAGGCTACGCAGCTCATCAGGAGTATCTGCTAGAGCCAGTGTCGGATATTTTGAAATATCAAGAGTCATATAAATGCGCGCTTATTGTGTTAGTTCTTGCGCTCGATGACATATCGGGCGAACTCTTCGAGTAACTCTGTATTGTATGGGATTGCTTCCAAAGCTTGAAGAGCTTCGTGTAACAGAGTGTGAGCTTTGTTGATAGCTCCGTCTAATCCTAGCAGTGCAGGATAGGTACTTTTGTTTAATTCTTGGTCAGAGCCTTGAGGCTTACCAAGGGTTTCGGTATCGCTAATGATATCAAGAATGTCGTCTTGGACCTGAAAAGCGAGGCCGATAGCGTCAGCATACTGATCGAGAAGAGGCAATACGCGCTCGCCTTTCTCACCCGCCGCTAATGCGCCTAAGCGAATTGCCGACTTCATCAACGCACCCGTTTTGTTGCGGTGAATTTCTTCCAGCTCTTGTAGCGATACATTACGGTTTTCAGCGGCTAAGTCGAGGGCTTGTCCCATACACATACCGTTAGCACCGGACGCATCAGCCAGTACCTTGACCATCTTTATACGGTAGTTCTCTGCTTCAGGGTTCAATTGACCGTCAGCGAGAATGGTAAATGCGAGGGTTTGTAGCGCATCGCCAGTTAAAATGGCTGTCGCTTCATCAAATTTGATATGGCAGGTTGGCTGACCACGACGCAACTCGTCATCGTCCATAGCTGGTAAGTCATCATGGATCAATGAGTATGCGTGGATACACTCGACAGCTGATGCCGGAGTGTCTAAATCTTCTAGCTTACAACCGAGCATCTGGCCAGTGATGTAGACCAGGAATGGGCGCGCTCGCTTACCACCAAGTAACAAGCCATAACGCATGGCTTCGATCAGCGGTAGGTTTTGATGAGGTAGCGATTGTAGCCAATTGTCTAGCTGCTGGTTGTTTCGTTGTTGTAGTGAGGTTAGTGCCTCTTGCATAACAGACATCTTCTCAATCAATTACTCTGGCTGAGCTTCGAAATCACTCAGTGGTGACTCGTCATCATTTTGTAGCAGGATACTAACACGCTGCTCAGCATCACTTAGTTTGCTCTGACCTGCGCGAGCAAGCGTAATGCCACGCTCAAATTTCTTAAGCGCATCGTCTAATGCTAAATCACCATTTTCGAGGTTTTCTACAATCGCATCGAGCTCTTCAATCGTCGCCTCGAAGGTCATGTTTTCAGGTTTCTTGCTCGCCATAAGATTTCTACTTAGATAAAGATGCTCGAAAGTTACCTTAGCCATTAATGATGGTCAAATTTAACCGAGCAAATTTGTCAGAAAAATGGAGTTAAAGCGGTCATTTCATATACCCAAGTGAGTATTAGGGTTAAAGTCCTAGTACTAAAGGTGGGGCAAGCATCTATATTTATGTGAATGCGGTATCAATAAAATACTAAAGATCTGAAGATGTTGCCGATATAATTTGTTAGAAGCTCAAAGATAGCATGAGGAGTGCTCTGTGGATTTAGCAACGCTGATAGGACTGATTGGCGGTTTTGCTTTCGTTATCATGGCAATGATACTAGGCGGAAGCATCATGATGTTCATCGATGTAACGTCGATTCTGATCGTGGTAGGTGGTTCTACCTTCGTGGTGCTTATGAAGTTCACTATGGGTCAGTTTTTTGGTGCGGCCAAGATCGCAGGCAAAGCCTTCATGTTTAAAGCTGATGAGCCGGAAGATCTTATCGCTAAAGTTGTTGAGATGGCCGACGCGGCACGTAAAGGTGGTTTTCTTGCCCTAGAAGAGATGGAAATCACCAACAGCTTTATGCAAAAAGGCATCGACTTGCTGGTAGATGGTCATGACGCTGACGTTGTGCGTGCTGCACTGCAAAAAGATATCGCACTCACCGATGAGCGACACGATTTTGGTTCAAGTGTATTTAGAGCATTTGGTGACGTAGCACCAGCGATGGGTATGATCGGTACTCTGGTTGGTCTGGTTGCGATGCTTTCTAACATGGATGACCCGAAAGCGATCGGCCCTGCGATGGCGGTTGCTCTTTTGACTACCCTATACGGTGCGATCCTATCGAACATGGTGTTCTTCCCGATCGCAGATAAGCTTTCTCTACGTCGTGAACAAGAGAAGCTCAATCGTCGTCTGATTATGGATGGCGTATTAGCAATTCAAGATGGCCAGAACCCTCGTGTGATTGATAGTTATCTGAAGAACTACCTCAATGAAGGCAAACGTGCTCTTGATGTAGATAACGAGTAAGGACGCAGTATGGATGATGATAACGACTGCAAATGTCCGCCACCCGGCCTCCCGCTGTGGATGGGTACCTTTGCTGACTTGATGTCTCTATTGATGTGTTTCTTCGTACTGCTGCTTTCGTTCTCGGAAATGGATGTACTGAAGTTCAAGCAGATTGCTGGCTCGATGAAATTTGCTTTTGGTGTGCAGAACAGACTGGAAGTAAAAGATATCCCTAAAGGAACCAGCATTATCGCTCAGGAATTCAGACCTGGTCGCCCTGAGCCAACACCGATTGATGTCATCATGCAGCAGACCATTGATATTACTCAGCAAACGCTAGAGTTTCATGAAGGTGAATCTGACCGCGCTGGTGGTACGCAAAGAGATAAAGGTTCTCTGACTGGTGGACAGTCTCCGGATACCTCTACTCAGAATAACCAGAACTCAGAATCGGATAATGAACAGCAGCAATCCGCTGAAATGTCGCAAGAGCTTGAGACCTTAATGGAGAGCATTAAGAAAGCGCTTGAGCGAGAGATTGAGCAAGGTGCAATTGAGGTTGAAAACCTTGGTCAGCAGATCGATATTCGTATCCGTGAAAAAGGCGCGTTCCCAGAAGGCTCTGCATTCTTGCAGCCGAAGTTCCGTCCATTGGTACGCCAGATTGCAGATTTAGTTAAAGACATTCCTGGTGTGGTTCGTGTGTCTGGACATACGGATAACCAGCGTATTGATTCGGAGTTGTATCGTTCAAACTGGGATCTGTCGGCGCAGCGTGCCGTGTCTGTTGCTCAAGAAATGGAAAAAGTGCGAGGCTTTAACCATGAACGTCTCCGGGTTCGAGGGATGGCTGATACTGAGCCGTTAGGGCCAAACGATACTGAGGCCCAACGTTCGCGAAACCGACGTGTTGAAATCAGTATTATGCAGGGCGAAGCCTTACAAAGTGACGAAGTCCCGGTACTTCAGTAATCCAAAACAAAGACGAGCAAAACGCTCGTCTTTTTTATGGTCTTTGCTTCATGTATAATCTTGCGCCCTTAGAGGCAGCGAATGGCTAAAGAGCGCTGCTACGCTCAATAGAGCACTGAATTTAGCGAAAACAGTTAACTTGTGAAGTGAATTATGAAATTTATCGTAAAGCCCCATCCAGAAATTTTTGTAAAAAGTGAGTCTGTGCGTAAGCGCTTCACAAAGATTCTTGAATGTAACATCCGTAATATCATCAAGAGTCGTACTGAGTCTGTCGCTGTCTTTAACCGTCGTGACCATATTGAAGTGACGGCTGAATCTGATGAGTTCTACAAAGAGACTCTAGAAGTACTTACCCATACTCCGGGTATCCACCATGTGCTTGAAGTTCAACAGTCAGAGTTCAAAGATCTGCATGACATTTTCGAGCAAGTGCTTGAACTTAATCGTCCACTTATCGAAGGCAAAACCTTTGTTGTACGCGCTAAGCGTCGTGGTAAGCATGACTTCACCTCAATTGAACTAGAGCGTTACGTTGGTGGCGGTCTGAACCAGGCTGTTGAAAGTGCAAGCGTTCGACTACGTAACCCTGACGTGACGGTGAAACTTGAAGTAGCCAACGAGAAGCTGAATCAGGTAATCGCTCGTTATAAAGGCCTGGGTGGTTTCCCTCTGGGTACACAAGAAGATGTTCTTAGCCTGATTTCTGGCGGCTTTGACTCAGGTGTATCAAGCTACCTGCACATTAAACGTGGTTCTAAAGTACATTACTGCTTCTTCAATCTGGGTGGCCCGGCTCACGAGATCGGTGTGAAGCAAGTCTCTCACTATCTGTGGAACAAATACGGTTCTTCAGCAAAAGTACGTTTTATCTCTGTCGACTTTGAACCAGTGGTTGCTGAGATCCTTGAGAAAGTTGATGACGGCCAAATGGGCGTTATCCTCAAGCGTATGTTTATGCGTGCGGCAGGCATGGTCGCTGAGAAGTTCAAGATTGAAGCTCTGGTAACAGGTGAAGCACTAGGTCAGGTTTCAAGCCAGACTCTGACTAACCTGCGCCATATCGACAACGTGACAGATACCTTGATTCTGCGTCCGCTTATCAACTGGGATAAAGAAGACATCATTAACCTGGCACGTGATATTGGCACTGAAGACTTCGCGAAAACAATGCCAGAGTACTGTGGTGTTATTTCTAAGAAGCCAACAGTAAAAGCAGTTAAAGCGAAACTGGATGCGGAAGAAGAGAAGTTCGACTTCGATATTCTTGAGCAGGTAGTCCGTGACGCGCGCGTGATGGACATCCGCGATATTGCTAAAGAGACTGAAGAAGCAGCACCAGAGGTGGAGCAGGTTCAGGCAGTTGAAGAGCACGCGATCGTACTGGATATCCGTAGCCCTGAAGAAGAAGACGACAACCCGTTAGAAATTGACGGTGTTGAAGTTAAGCACATTCCATTCTTCAAGCTAGGCACTCAGTTTGGTGACTTAGACCAGTCTAAGACATACCTGCTGTACTGCGACCGTGGCGTAATGAGCCGACTACAGGCACTTTACCTACAAGAACAAGGTTTCCATAACGTGAAGGTTTACCGCCCTTAATTTCGGTAAACTGAAGGTTATTAAAAAGCGCAAATCGTTCACTCGGTTTGCGCTTTTTTTTGTTGTAACTTTCTTCAGGCATAAAAAAACACCGCCATATAGGCGGTGCTAAAAAATTTGACAGACAGGTCAAAATAAATACAGGAAGTATATGTTTCGTTTTCTAAAACGAAACTGGTAGAAACCTACCGAACTCGAAATACGAGTTTGCAAACACAACATCGCAACCAGGTGTCAATTGATTCAAAAGGGAATCAAGCCGTTCTGACTCCTCGTTGCGGTGTGAAATATAGAATTTCTCTGGTCGTCAGGCAATGGACATTTTATAATGTTTCAGATTAAAAAAACTAATCCAATTTATAGAAGGCTGCTATGTCTAGAAGATTACCTCCTTTAAACTCGTTAAAAGTGTTTGAAGCCGCTGCTCGTCACTTGAGTTTTACTCGTGCCGCAGAGGAGCTGTTTGTGACTCAGGCTGCTGTTAGTCACCAAATTAAAGCGTTAGAAGAGTTCCTTGGCTTAAAGCTGTTTCGACGTCGAAATCGCTCGTTATTGCTAACGGAAGAGGGGCAAAGCTACTTTCTTGATATAAAGGATATTTTTACATCTCTGGCAGAAGCTACTGACAAAGTGCTAGAGCGTAGTGAAAAAGGGGCGTTAACTATCAGTTTGCCGCCCAGTTTTGCTATTCAGTGGTTGGTGCCAAGATTGGCGGATTTCAATCAACAAGAGCCTGATATTGACGTGCGTATTAAGGCGGTTGATATGGACGAAGGCTCTTTGACCGATGATGTTGATGTGGCCATCTATTATGGTCGTGGTAACTGGCCTGGTTTGCGTGCTGATAAACTGTATCAGGAGTTCTTGATCCCACTCTGTTCACCTTCGTTACTTTTAGGTAACAAACCATTAGAAACTCTAAGTGATTTAAAACAGCATACCTTGCTGCATGACACCTCTCGTAAAGACTGGAAACAGTTTGCCAAACAAAATGGCATCGAAGGGGTTAACGTTAACCACGGACCTATCTTCAGTCACTCTACGATGGTGCTGCAAGCGGCGGCTCACGGTCAGGGTGTTGCCCTGGGTAACAACGTACTGGCGCAGCCTGAACTTGAGGCGGGACGCCTGATTGCTCCATTTGATGAAGTCTTGTTATCTAAAAATGCTTTCTACGTGGTTTGTCACGATAAGCAAGCGGATATGGGCCGTATTGCCACCTTCCGTGACTGGATGTTAGCCAAAGCACAGAGTGAACAGGAGGAGCTGCTAGATGACTGATTACTTACGTGATGGCAACGCGGGTGACCCGCTGTTTGTATTCGCCCATGGTGCGGGCGCAGGAATGGATCATGAATTTATGAATTCGGTCGCTAAGGGGTTAGCAGACAAGGGAATTCAGGTGGTGCGTTTTAACTTTCCTTATATGGTTAAACGAGCTGAAGATGGTAAGAAGCGTCCGCCAGACAGAGCGCCAAAGCTGCTGGAAGCATATCAGAGTGTGATTGATGAGCTTGCTGTGGATGGTCCAATAGTGATCGGTGGTAAATCCATGGGGGGACGCATGGCGAGCCTGCTGGCTGACGAAACGAAAGTTGCTGGTTTTGCCTGTTTAGGTTTTCCTTTCCATCCGCCGGGCAAGCCTGAAAACTTTAAAGGTGACCATTTGGCGACAGTGACGAAACCTTGTCTGATTTTACAAGGTGAACGAGATACCTTTGGAAAGCGTGAAGAGTTGAGTGACTTTAGTTTATCAGATGCGGTGTCTGTTGAATTTATTCCCGATGGTGACCACAGCTTTAAGCCACGTAAACGCTCAGGTTACACTGAGCAGGGCAACATTGACTTTGCGGTAGACAAGCTCGCTGCATTTATCTTTGAGGTGTATGGTGAAAAGTAAACAGCTACTGACGATTGGCGGGCTGCTGATGGGTGTTGGCGTCGCCCTTGGAGCCTTTGCTGCTCACGGCCTTAAAGCTATGTTGTCACCTTATTTGGTCGAGGTTTTTAATACTGGCGTTCAGTACCAGTTTATCCATGCGCTTGCGGTTTTATTGTGTGGTTTACTGCTTCAACTGAAATTGTCGCCTAAATCACAAAAATATTTCGCCCTTGCGGCAATTTGCTTTATCATCGGCATCTTTTGTTTTAGCGGCAGCCTCTATGCGCTGGCCATAACAGGCATTAAATGGTTTGGTCCAATCACACCATTTGGTGGTTTAACGTTTATGGTCGGGTGGGGATTGTTTGTCTATGCAGCACTACAGATTAAAGAGGTGAATCAGTGAAACAGTTAATGCTCTACTGCCGTAGTGGCTTTGAAAAAGAGTGTGCCGGCGAAATTCAGGATCGTGCGACTCAGTTAGAAGTATTTGGTTTCCCACGTCTGAAGAAGAATACTGGTTATGTGCTGTTTGAGTGCTACCAAGATGGCGATGCACAAAAGCTGGTCAAAGAGCTGGATTTTAAATCGCTGATCTTCGCTCGTCAGATTTTCGCTATCGCAACTGAAATTCAGGATCTACCAAGAGAAGATCGTATTTCTCCGATTCTCGAATCATTGTCTGATGTTGATAGCTTACCTCGCTGCGGTGACATTCGTATTGAAACGCCGGATACCAACGAAGCGAAAGAGCTGCTTAAGTTTTGTCGTAAGTTTACTGTACCAATGCGTCAGGCGTTGCGCGGCAAGGGTGTTCTGTTAGCAAAAGACAGCCCAAAGAAGCCAGTACTGCATATCTGCTTTGTGGCTTCAGGCCACTGTTTTGTTGGTTACTCACTGCCAGAAAACAACTCGCAATTCTTTATGGGTATCCCACGCCTGAAGTTTCCAGCAGATGCGCCGAGTCGCTCAACGCTTAAGCTGGAAGAGGCATTCCACGTATTTATCCCTCGTGAAGAGTGGGATGAGCGCCTGGCTGCTGGTATGTGGGGGGTTGACCTAGGTGCGTGTCCGGGCGGTTGGACGTATCAATTAGTTAAGCGTTCAATGTTTGTGCACTCTGTCGATAACGGCATGATGGCTGACAGCCTGATGGATACCGGTCAGGTTAAGCACCACCAGGAAGATGGCTTTAAGTTCGAGCCTGCACGTAAGAACGTAACCTGGTTAGTCTGCGATATGATCGAGAAACCTTCGCGCGTAGCACAGCTAATGGGCGAATGGATCATTAGCGGTTGGGCGAAAGAAGCGATCTTTAACCTTAAGCTGCCAATGAAAGGCCGTTACGACGAAGTTCTGCAAGATATCGAGAACCTCAAAGTTTTCATGATTGAAAACGGCGTTAAGTTCCGTCTGCAAGCTAAGCATTTGTACCACGACCGTGAAGAGATCACGGTACACGTGCAGTGTTTGTCGAATATTTCGCCGAGATAGGGATGGAGAGCGGACTTCGTCCTGCTAGAATCTAGAACGCTGCGCTTCG
>NZ_AEVS01000105.1 GCF_000189255.1 Vibrio brasiliensis LMG 20546
TGCACCTCTTGAAGGGCGCAGCCCGTTCTAGATTCTCGCAGGACGATGTCCGATCTCGAATCTCTGTTTAAAGCTCATCAAACGCCTCAATCGCTTCGCTAAGCTTCTTAACACCATGAATCTGCATACCAGGTATACCGCCTTTAGGCATATTAGCTGCTGGTACTATTGCCTTCTTAAAGCCATGTTTAAATGCTTCGTTGAGTCGCTCCTGGCCACTTGGTACCGGGCGAATTTCACCAGCCAGGCCTACCTCGCCGAACACCACGACATCTTTTGGCAATGGTCGGTCACGGAAACTCGATAGTAACGCCATAACTAACGCTAAATCGGCACTGGTTTCGGTTACTTTTACCCCACCAACAACATTGACGAATACGTCCTGATCTGCCATTTGTAAGCCTCCATGCTTATGCAGAACAGCAAGCAAAAGAGAAAGTCGGTTCTGTTCCAGACCGACGGCAACCCTGCGTGGGTTAGCCAACTGAGAGTAATCAACCAAAGCCTGAATTTCGACCAATAACGGACGTGTACCTTCCCAGACAACCATTACAGAGCTGCCTGATGTCTCTTCTTCACCGCGAGAAAGGAAGATAGCAGATGGGTTACTCACCTCTTTCAGACCCTGACCTGTCATAGCAAACACACCGAGCTCATTAACCGCACCAAAACGGTTTTTATGGCTACGCAGGGTGCGAAAACGGCTATCGGTGCCACCATCCAGAAGCACGGAACAGTCAATAATATGCTCGAGTACTTTTGGTCCCGCCAGAGTGCCATCTTTAGTCACGTGACCAACAATAAATACTGCGACATTGTTCTGCTTAGCGTATCGCGTTAACGCAGTGGCAGACTCACGAACCTGTGCCACACTGCCCGGAGAGGACTGTACATCAGAGACATGCATAACCTGAATAGAGTCGATAACCATGATTCTTGGCTGCTCTTGCTCTGCAACCTGACAAATACGGTCAACATTGGTTTCTGACAACATTTTTAAGTTATCTTTCGGCAAGCCCAAACGCGAAGCACGCATCGCAACCTGCTGCAGTGACTCTTCACCTGTGACATAAAGTGTCGGCATCTGTGATGCCAGATAACACATAGTTTGCAGTAACAGCGTCGACTTACCGGCACCTGGGTTACCACCAATCAGAATAGCAGCGCCCGGAACCACGCCACCACCTAAAACACGGTCCAGCTCTTTGAAACCACTGGTAAAGCGCGGAACTTCTTGCAGGTCTATCTCAGAAAGAGTCTGAACTTTGGTTTCTGCTGTCGCACCTGCATAGCCAGACAGACGCTCATTTCGTGCAACACTTGGCGACGCTGCTAGTCGAACCTCACTAATGGTATTCCACGCACCACAGGCATTGCACTGCCCCTGCCAACGCGGAAAATCTGCACCGCAGTCATTACATACGTATGCTGTTTTCGCTTTTGCCATGTAACCTCAGGTCTCTAAATATTGTATTTGTGACATAAACAACGACGCAGGTGGCTTATATCATCTTCTCTACTTGATTCGCAGTAACATATCACTAAAGATCTTTATATCAAGGCCGATATGAACTGAGTAAGGGATACTCTAACAAAAAATATGCAGCAGCCAGAAATACTCTCTCTTGCGGAACGTTTGATTCCCGCATATCACTCAGAAGACTTCGATTATCTTCTTGGTCAAATGACTGAGGGTGATCCCCCGTCCGTTAAAATTCTGGTTAAAATGGAACTTAACCGAGTTATGGCTCCCTGTACAAAACCAATCGATTTACGTGGCAGGGTAAAAGGGGAATGCCGCGAGTATGAGCTTGATGGCCTCAAACATTGGTTAGATGATGTTGCTTTCAACGCCTACCATAAGAATACCCGCAAGTTTGGCGGTTATACCGAAGGTGTGTGGGAAGCCCTGTGTAACACTCACAACAACTTCCGCGTTATGCAAAAACGTGGCAAGCCACTCGGGACAGAGGTTTCTATCGATACCAGTGGTATTGATGTTGAAGCGATCACTTTAGGCTATGACCTCAAACGCAAAGAGAACCGTCTGAAACTCTCCTCTCAAATAGAGTTAAAGCTGAGTAACAACCAGATCGTCCATGCGGTCACGATTGACCTCTCTCCATCTGGTGCTAAGTTCAAAGTCCCTTCTGCATTCGATTACAAACTCGGTGAAGTCATCGAAGTTCGTCTGGTTGAACTAAGCAAAAGTGTTGAAGTTGAAGGAGTCGACTCTCTTCTTTCCTACCGAATCGTTGGTATTGATGAATCTTACGAAAACGATGCGGTTAAATTCTTACGACTACTGAAGCTAGATACTTCCAGTATTATTGAGCAGGTCATCGAGTACGTTATCAAAAGCGATACGCAGAAAGCGCGTCACGATAACCAGGACAAGATAATCCGTGCTCGCTCGCGTGGTTTCGAGCATACCTACCTCAAACACACATGCAACTTGCCTGTTTTCTTTAGTGGCAATGAGTTAAAGCTGGTATTGATGACGGAAAACAATCAACCTATCTGGCAATACTGGCATGACGAACGAAACCAGCAAACACTGAGTAACCTGTTTCACCAGCAACGTATGACGCAGCTTACGGCTGAAGGGATGCGCGGCAGTAATAACGTTCTCTACTCCTTTACTCATGAGCACAAAGACAAAACCTTATTCTTTTCGATGATGATGCCAGAAGCCACACGCGAAATGCGTCAATTATTCTGGCATATCGGGGCGAAGAAAGAGAGTTGGAAGGCATTTCGCCTGTCAGTGTTCGAGCTCTCACAAGCAGAGAAAGATACCCTAGCCAGCCACTCCAGTGAGCTGGAAACAGAATCGTTAACTCACTGCGGTATCTTGCAAGAAATCGCTGATGAAAATAGTCGTCAGGACTACCTGCTCACTGACAAACCTCAGCTGGCAAGTAATGAACTTAATCGCTTCAGACATGCTCGTAACCCTGAGAGTAATCCAGCTTGCGTCTACTTTGATGCTAAATCACGTCGCCGTGAGCCCAGGTATAAGTTCCGCTCACCTATCGTTCTGTCTCATGCCAATGGCACCTCGATTGAAGGGGTTAGCGTTGATATTTCGAAACACGGCATCAGTGTGGCTCTGACGCAACCATGTCACCTGAAAGCGGGAGATCTTTGTTCGATCAACTTTAAGGAGTTACAGCTGTACGATAAGAAGCTGCCCCTTACTGAAGTGCCATATAAGATCATCCGTGTTACTCCGGGAGAAAAAAGGCTTCAACTCGCGATCATCGAAGAGAGCCACATCATGCGTACGATCGCCTTTTTCGGCAAACTGATCGAACATAACCAGGACAAATTGATCGCCAAAAAGGAATTACTGCCAAGTAATGAACTGCTGGAGGGGCTACACAACATCCTGCTGGATAAGATGGTTAGCTCGCCACTCTACGTCGAGAAAAAAGGCAGCAGCCTGAGGCCAAAAGCGATTGGTGTGAACTACCCACTCAAGCCTTATCTTGCCATCCTGGCCAAGCTAGGGGACGAGAAGAGCTTCTCTTTAGGGCCAATCTATAAAGGCCGGACAAACACGCTTCTGGCACAGCCTATGAAGCGCATTGAGGGGGCTCAACCGCAATACCATGAGTTGTATTTAGCCACGATTAAATTTGGTACTCGTATTCAGTCAGTTGAATCTAAACTGAGCAGCGAGTTTGATAGCATCAAAGAGCGCATAATGTTCATTAAGAAATCACAGTCGATGGGTGAGTTTTACGCGATCCGTATCTGTGGCGCTCCGGTATTCGATCCTATTACTGCATTAGTGCGCAAAGATCTCAATGAACTCGCGCAGATCAGCATGCATCAGGCGCGCAGCCTTGAAAAAGAGATGCACAGTATCGTTGGTTACGGCGAATTGATAGATATCACTGAAGAAGTTCTGATTCGATTAGAACTGACCCAATAAAAAAGCGAGACTCAGTCTCGCTCTCTTCTATGGTTGCGGCTTAAAGCTGACTCGCTTTTGCTTGACCAGAATCGCCGACAGAATACAGATAATGCCGCCAAGTCCTGCATAACGTACAGCGCTTTTCGCCTGTTGTTCAACTTTGGGCTTAGCGTGATAGGCAACACCTAGTCCCGCCGCATCCATCATCACCAGATCGTTGGCACCATCACCGACTGCAATGGTGTTATGCGCTTCAATGTCATACTGCTCAGCCAGCTGCTGTAAAATATCTGCCTTGGTCTGCGCTGATACAACTTCGCCAATAACCTTGCCTGTGAGTTTACCATCAATAATCTCAAGCTGATTTGATTGAGCATGATCTAAACTCAGTAGCTGTTGTAGATAATCTGAGAAGTAAGTAAAGCCACCTGATGCGATAGCGGTTTTCCAGCCATACTGCTTTAGAGTACCGATTAACTCTGCGAGGTCTGGCATAAGCGGCAATTCCTCACGCACGGCACTCAGAATGGATTCATCAGCACCAGCCAGTTTATCAACACGTTGGCGCAGGCTCTGCTCAAAATCCAACTCACCCTGCATTGCGCGCTCAGTCACTTCCGCCACTTCTTCGCCAACACCCGCAAGCTTAGCGATCTCATCAATACATTCGATCTGAATCGCAGTAGAGTCCATATCCAGAACCACTAAACCCGGTTTAGTTAAGTCTGGCATATCGTGCAGAGTCGAATAGTCTATCTGCAGCGC
The DNA here is from genome assembly GCF_000189255.1 of Vibrio brasiliensis LMG 20546. Taxonomy (GTDB): domain Bacteria; phylum Pseudomonadota; class Gammaproteobacteria; order Enterobacterales; family Vibrionaceae; genus Vibrio; species Vibrio brasiliensis. The sequence continues at coordinate 4,688 of NZ_AEVS01000105.1, forward strand.
TTGTAGAATCTCCTCATGCTCAGGAGTTAGCTCTCCCGCCATCAATGCAACTTCGTAGCCACCTACTTTCCATACATCGACCACAGCGTTGTAATAGCCGACGAAGAAGTCAATATCATCAAACTGGTCTGGGCATAAATAATCGGCGAATACTACCCAGCCGGCTTTGGCTTTATCAAACTGTGTTGCCAGTCGGGTCTCAGGTAAGCGGTTAATTAAAGGGGTATGTTTACGGATAGAAAGGGTCTTCAACGTGTCCATGTTAGCAATTCCTGTAAAATCTCCCATCACGTTAACCTATTGCAATTTAGATGCGCAAGTATCAATATGCTCTAAAGTATAATTAAGCTCTATTTAGGTGAAAAATGGACTCCTCTCTTTTCTCATTCCGGATGGCGATGAAGGTGTTAGGGATTGTCTCATTGATTGCTATGGTAGCGACAATCGCGATAAACAGCGTCAAGATTACCAAGGGCAATGAGCAGATTCAGGCCAATCAGTTAGAGACACTGACCGATATTCTGATCTCACAAGCTTCCCTATCTGCAGGCGATATGATCGTTAACCAAGATCAGGAGCGTCTGCTGAAACTGACCAATCAGTTAGCCAAAGACAATTTGGTCGTTGATGCCACCATCTATGACGCTGAAGGCGTTAAGCTAGCAGCCAGCGATCAAGCTAAATCAGTGCGCGAAATGCTTGGTCTTGATACCCCTCTGGAAACCGCACGTATCGGTAAACAGCAACTCGTTGAACCAGTTTTACATGACGGCTCTGTGATCGGTTTTGTGCGTATCACCTTTGAAACTGGCAAGCTGACCGCTTTCTCTGACCACTACTACCGAAAGAGTGATCGATACATGTATACCATGGTCGGACTCAGTTTTATCGCAGGTCTTCTATTAACACTGATCGTGCGCCGAAAACCAAGCAAGCGCAAAGGCGAGAACTTGTTGTTGAAGGATATGTAAGCGAGAAGCGAGAAGCGAGAAGCGAGAAGCGAGAAGCGAGAAGCGAGAAGCGAGAAGCGAGAAGCGAGAAGCGAGAAGCGAGAAGCGAGAAGCGAGAAGCGAGAAGCGAGAAGCGAGAAGCGAGAA
>NZ_AEVS01000104.1 GCF_000189255.1 Vibrio brasiliensis LMG 20546
AACATCTCGAAGGGCGCAGCCCGTTCTATATTCTCGTAGGACGAAGTCCGTTCTCGAAGCGAAGCGTTCTAATTTCTCGCAGGACGAAGTCCGATCTCAAATCTCGGAGCGAAGCTTTCTACCGAGCTTCGCCGGTTCCCGCTCTTAACCCTTTCAACACTTTCTCCAATTTCGGCTCCATTGGGGCATTAATCTCCATCCACTCGTCGTTAGACGGGTGCTGGAACTTAATGTTTGCCGCATGAAGGAATAAGCGGTCTAAGCCTACTTTTCCAGTGTATGCATCGAAGCGACGATCACCGTATCTGTCATCCCAGGCAATTGGGTGACCAGTATACTGAGTGTGCACGCGGATTTGGTGAGTACGGCCTGTGATCGGACTGGCCTGAATCAGAGTTGCATCAGCAAACTTTTCAAGGATTTTGAAGCGAGTTTCAGATGCTTTACCATTTGGGTTAACTCGAACAATGCTGTTTACTTCATTCTTTAGCAGAGGTGCATTCACCACTTTGCAGCTGCTCTTCCATTGCCCCATTACCAGAGCAAAGTAAAACTTCTTAACCGTCTTTTCTCGGAACTGAGCTTGCAGGTGACGTAGCGCAGAACGCTTTTTAGCTACAAGAAGAATGCCCGATGTATCGCGGTCAATACGGTGAACCAATTCTAGAAAACGGGCTTCCGGACGTAATGCTCTTAACGCTTCAATCGCACCAAACTTAAGACCACTTCCGCCGTGAACCGCTGTACCAGAAGGCTTATTAAGGATCAGCATATGGTCATCTTCATAGATGATCATATGTTCAAGCTCTGCGACTTTGTTGAGCTTAGTGCTAGGCGCAACTTCTTGTGCTTTTTCTTCGATAGTGACTGGTGGAATTCGTACCAAATCCCCCGCTTTTAACTTGTATTCCGCTTTTACGCGTTTTTTGTTTACTCGCACCTCTCCCTTGCGCAAGATTCGATAAACCATGCTTTTAGGGATACTTTTCAAATGGTTGCGTAAGAAGTTATCAATACGCTGACCTGCCATATCGTCGTCAATATCGACAAACTGGACTTTCGTTCTTATTTCACTCATCTGATTATTCTATCATTCAAAGTTGCGCAGAATCACATTTTCTTCGCAACAAACTGGAAAATTACTCAACTAATAATGAATGCAAATTCCGCTACGAATAAAAATCCATCAACTTTATTACAAATTTCAAAAATAGGCTCAATAAAACCTATAAAACAGATACTTACGGAAAATAAAATCAGCTTTTTTAGCGAATTATTATAAAGCGGATTGCTGACTTTAATGGGTACTGCTATAGTTCACCCCTGCAATATATGATTTGGTTGCCTTTTAAACAAACCGACTCATATCTGAGCAATAATTTGAGTAGCCCGTTAATTTACCAAAATGCAGCACACGGCGTAAGACATTTTCGAAATTAACACTCTTGTCACCCTACTCGTCGCTCATCATGTTGAGTGTTTACCGCCAATAATGCGGCTCACAAGCTTTACGAGAAATGCTTGTGAGACTGAAGTGCCCGAGCGCATCCCTCCAGCCGGGAGGCTGCAACGATTAAGCCATGGGATCTGGCACCATGAAAGCGATAGCAGTGACAAGAACAAAAAATGAAGAATGACAACGAGATTTATCAATGAAAAGAATGTTAATTAACGCAACTCAAAAAGAAGAGTTGCGTGTTGCTTTGGTTGATGGTCAGCGCTTATACGATTTGGATATCGAAAGCCCTGGTCATGAATCTAAGAAAGCAAATATCTACAAAGGACGTATCACTCGCATCGAACCAAGCCTAGAAGCGGCTTTCGTTGACTATGGTGCAGAAAGACACGGCTTCCTCCCTCTTAAAGAAATCGCCCGCGAATATTTCCCTGAAGGTTATACCTACCAAGGTCGTCCAAGCATTAAAGAAGTGCTTACAGAAGGCCAAGAAGTAATCGTACAAGTTGAAAAAGAAGAACGTGGCAGTAAGGGCGCAGCTCTTACAACGTTCATCTCACTTGCGGGTAGTTATCTGGTTCTTATGCCTAACAACCCTCGTGCCGGTGGTATTTCTCGCCGTATCGAAGGTGATGAGCGTACTCAACTGAAAGCAGCTCTAAGTACATTGGAACTACCGCAAGGTATGGGTCTGATCGTTCGTACCGCTGGTGTTGGTAAGAGTGCAGAAGAGCTTGAGTGGGATTTGAACGTGCTTCTAAACCACTGGGGCGCTATCAAGCAAGCTTCAGACGCGAACGCAGCACCTTTCCTGATTCACCAGGAAAGTAACGTTATCGTTCGAGCGATTCGTGACTACCTACGTCGTGACATTGGCGAAATCCTTATCGACAGCAACACAATCTACGAGCGTGCACTAGAGCACATCCGTCTGGTTCGTCCTGACTTCGTAAACCGTGTTAAGAAGTACGATGGTGAAGTACCGCTATTCAGTCACTACCAAATTGAGAGCCAAATCGAATCAGCGTTCCAGCGCGAAGTTCGTCTACCATCTGGTGGTTCAATCGTTATTGACCCAACAGAAGCTCTGACTTCCATCGACATCAACTCTGCTCGCGCAACCAAGGGCGGTGATATCGAAGAGACAGCACTAAACACTAACCTAGAAGCAGCAGAAGAGATTGCTCGTCAACTTCGTCTGCGTGATCTGGGCGGTCTAGTGGTTATTGACTTCATCGATATGACGCCTGTTCGTCACCAGCGTGAAGTAGAAAACCGTCTACGTGATTCTGTTCGTATGGACCGTGCACGAGTACAAATTGGCCGAATTTCTCGTTTCGGTCTATTAGAAATGTCTCGTCAGCGCTTAAGTCCTTCACTTGCTGAAGCAAGCCACCATATTTGTCCTCGCTGTACAGGTACTGGTGTTGTTCGTGACAACGAATCATTAGCTCTTTCTGTTCTTCGTCTGATTGAAGAGGAAGCACTAAAAGACAATACAGCTCAAGTTCTGGCTGTCGTTCCTGTGCCTATCGCTTCTTACCTATTAAACGAGAAGCGCCGCTCAGTGAACCATATTGAGCGCATCCAGGACGTTAAGATCACTGTTGTACCTAACTCAGATATGGAAACGCCTCACTTCGACGTTATCCGTGTTCGTGAAGGTGAAGAGTTTGATCTGCTTTCTTACCTACTGCCTAAGAAGATCGAAGCTCTGAAAGAAGCTGAAGGTAAAGAGCCAGTAGAAACAGAAGTCAAACCTAAGAAGATTGAAGAACCAGCGCTGAAAGGCTTTGCTGCGCCAACTCAATCAGCTCCAGCGCCAAGCCCAGTAGCAAAAGCGCCAGAGAAGAAAGTCGAGCGTGCTGAGCAACAAGAATCTCAACCTGGTCTTGTTAGTCGCTTCTTTAAAGCACTAGGTAGCTTCCTATTCGGCTCTTCTGAACAAGAAGAGAAGAAAGAAGAACAGCAACCTAAAGAGCGTAAAGAAGGTAACCGTAACAACCGCAACCGCCGTAACCGCAACGACAACCGTCGTCGCAACAACCGCGATAACCGTAACGAAAATCGTGAAGACAAGCGCGACAACAAGCGCAAGAACACTCGCGACGAAGCGAAGAGCGAATCAAAAGGTAACGAGCGTAAGCAACAGAACCGCAAGCCTAAACAGGAACGCCGTAACAAGCGTGACGACGTTAAAGCAAGCAAGGTTGCTGAAGAAGGTCTGAAACTAGCGGCAGATGCTCAGCAAAATGAGAAACCTGAAGCGCGTAAAGATCGTTCTGAAGAAAAAGCTGCGAAAGTAAAAGAGCGCCGTCAACGTCGCAAGCTTTCTAAACAAGTTCGCGTTAAAGATCAGGCTGCTAAAGCGAAAGCTGATGAAGAAGCGAAGCTAGTTGCTAAGGAAGCGAAAGCGGAAGTGATCGAAGAGGCCGTTGTTGAAGCTGTAGCAGAAGAGTCTGCAGAACAGCAACCTAAGCAACGCCGTAACCGTCGTTCACCTCGACATCTGCGCGCGAGCGGCCAACGTCGTCGTCGCGGTCGTGACCGTCGCCCTAACCCATTCCGCCTGCGTAAAGGTGGTGTAGCATCTCCAGAGATGGCGATGGGTAAAGTAATGCCAAGCTACGGCATCATCAAACCTGCACCTAAGCAACAAGCTAAGACTGACAAAGTTGAAGCACCTGTTGTTGAAGTGGCATCAGTGGAAACAACTATCGCTCTAGGCGGCGTTGCTTGCCCTGAGATGGCGATGGGTAAAGTGATTGTTCGCCGTGAACAGCAGCCAGCTGAACAACCTGTAGTTGAAACTGCACCAGTTGTCGCTGAACAGCCAGTCGCTAAAGAAACCGTTGTTGAAGCGCCAGTGGCTGAAGCTGCTCCAGCTGTTGAAGTAGCAGAGCAAGCTGAACCTGTTGTGACTCAAGCAGAACCAGCGGTTACGTCTGAAATTGTGGTACCACAAGGCTTCAAAGGCCACTCGAGTGCCCCAATGGCGAAAGCACCAGGCAACACTGAGATGAAAGAGATTACTGTTAACGCAGCACCGCTTAAGCAAGACCGTTACCAGTCTCGCGGCGCAGGTAGTCAAGTAGCGACTAACCAAGCTGGCGCAGTAATGACTAAACCTCAGTTTTAGTCCTCGCTGACCTGATTAAAAACAGCCTCTACTCCAGAGGCTGTTTTTTTATCTCTGGCACGCTTCTTTGTAAGTACGTACCTACAAGAAGGGGTAATTGAGCGATTTGTACCCATTGGTCACAAATATGGTTCAATATCAGTATCAATCTTGAACTTAATCACACTTTTCGGTAGCATGCGCCGACTCGATCTGAATCTATACTCTACATAAACGGGTATCTAGTTTAGTCACTCTGCTCTTTTACATTGCATTTTTGCCCAGTGGCGACTAAATACAATTCAGAATACTTTTAAACACTTAGCCAAACTGAGCAAACATGTTTGAATTTCCTCAATTTTCTAAACACTCTGTAAAAAATGATGTTTTATCAGGCTTAACCGTAGCACTTGCTTTGGTTCCTGAAGCTGTAGCATTCGCTTTCGTAGCGGGTGTAGACCCAATGGTTGGTTTATATGCAGCTTTCATCGTCGGTCTAATCACTTCAATTTTCGGTGGTCGTCCAGGTATGATCTCTGGTGCGACTGGCGCAATGGCCGTTGTAATGGTCTCTCTGGTAGCAACGCACGGCGTACAATACCTATTCGCTGCTATCTTACTTGCCGGTATCCTTCAGGTTGCTGCAGGTCTGTTTAAGCTAGGTAAATTCATTCGAATCGTGCCACATCCGGTAATGATTGGCTTTGTAAACGGTCTGGCGATTGTTATCTTCCTTGCTCAGCTAGGTCAGTTCAAAGCACCGGACCTGAGCGGCGCGTTAACATGGTTACCAAATGATCAAATGATGCTGATGCTAGGTCTTGTCGCCCTGACTATGGCTATCATTCACTTCTTACCAAAAATCACGACTGCTGTACCTTCATCGCTGGTTGCGATTGTGACTGTAACAGCACTCGTTGTTGGCTTAGATCTTGAGACGCGTACTGTTGTTGACTTCCTGCGCACCATGTCTGGTGACGAAGCGGCAACGCTAGCGGGTTCACTGCCAACTTTCTCTGTTCCAGCCGTTCCGTTTACGTTAGAGACTCTGCAAATCATCCTGCCATACGCAATTATTCTTGCGGCTATCGGCCTGATTGAATCGCTACTGACTCTGACCGTACTGGATGAAATGACGAACACACGCGGCCAGTCTAACCGTGAGTGTATAGGTCAGGGTATGGCAAACATGACATGTTCAGTGTTTGGCGCTATGGGTGGTTGTGCGATGATTGGTCAGTCTATGATCAACGTTAACTCTGGTGGTCGTGGTCGCCTATCGGGCATCGTAGCAGCTGTAGCGCTTCTGATGTTCATTCTGTTTGCGTCTTCACTGATTGAGATGATCCCGCTGGCTGCACTTGTTGGTGTAATGTTCATGGTTGTTATCGGTACATTTGAATGGGCAACCTTCAAGCTGGCTCGCCGTGTACCTAAACAAGACTTCTTTGTTATTGTACTGGTAACCGTTGTTACCGTTATGACTGACCTTGCTATCGCAGTATTCGTTGGTGTTATCGCATCTGCACTTATGTTTGCATGGCAGCATGCTAAACACATCTACGCAGACACTAGCATCAATGAAGAAGGCTCAAAAGAGTACAAGATCCACGGTCCAGTATTCTTCGGTTCAGTGGCAAACTTCCTTGAGATCTTCGACGCGCATGGTGATCCAAGCGATGTTATTGTCGACTTCGCCGATTCTCGCGTTACTGACCACTCTGCAATCGAAGCAATTGAGACACTGGCTGAACGTTACTCAGCGCAAGGCAAAACACTGCACCTGCGTCACCTAAGCCCAGACTGTCGTAAGCTGCTTGATAAAGCGGGCAGCCTGGTTGAGATTAATGTTAAGGAAGACCCTAGCTACAAAGTTGCGACTGACGTACTAGCAGGTTAATCCGAGCAAATCGTAAAGGGCTTCCAGTTGGAAGCCCTTTTTGTTTCTCTTTATCAGAACCTATTAAAAAAGCTCCCGAAGGAGCTTTTGTTACAATAACTTATTTAACTTTTCGCCAAACAACTCTAAACGCCAGCTTTGCATCACATCCGGCAGTGACGCTGGATCACGATCTTTCTTCCATACCCAACTGATCAACTGATTGAGCTGCTTCTTAGAAGCCAGGAACTCGGTTGCAAGACCACTTGTCTGCGACGCACGCTTCACTTCATCTTTAAGCACTTTGAACTTTTGCTTGTAACCCGGCATATCCATCAAACGTTCGATTTTTTGTGGGTACTCTTCTTCTGGAGTCATCTGCGCTGCTTTAACAATCGAAATAATACGAGCGCTGTGACGCTGCACTGAACGCAGATCCATACCTTCCTGCTCCATACGCTTACGATTCTGGATGCCTAAGCGAGCAACGGTCAGCAAGTCATTCTCTTTGAAAATGAAGTTAAGTGCTAAATCACGTTTCAATGCCTCTTTTAAGCGCCATGTTGCCAGAGGTTTAAGGATCGCTAACTCTTTAGGCTTAAGCTGCCATGCCCCCTTAACATCAAGGTAAGCACGCTCAGGATTGACTGTTTTGATGCGCTTAGACGCGATCAGATCACTCTCCTGCTGCGCCGCCTGCCACCAGCCTGCCTGAGTGATGTTTTCAAACAACTGCTCGTATAGAGGTAGCAGGTAGTAAACATCGGCAGCAGCGTATTCAAGCTGCTTATCTGTTAGTGGTCGCGCTAACCAGTCGGTGCGTGACTCGCTCTTATCAAGTTCTACGTTGAGATACTCGTTAACCAGAGCAGCAAAGCCTGTCGATAAACCATGGCCTAAGAAAGCAGCCATTAGCTGGGTATCAACCATAGGATAAGGTAGGCAACCAAAGCTGTTTTGAAACACTTCCAAATCTTCGCCACAGGCATGCAGAACCTTGAGTACTGACGTATCCTGCAGTAAGTGTACAAATGCCGTCATGTCGTCAATAACCGTTGGGTCGATTAGAGATAAGGTCTGCCCATCATAAAGTTGGATCAAACCTAATTGAGGGTAGTAGGTACGGGTACGGACAAACTCTGTGTCCAGCATAACTACATCGAATTCCCTAGCGCTTTGACACACAGTCTCTAACTGCGATGACTCGGTAATAATCTGATATTTCACTAACTTCTCACTATGAGCGATTTCCAGCGGCTATAAAAAATGCCGACTACGATTAGTCGGCATTCTATCATCAATCAAGCAGGCTTGTTTAGTTAACTCACTTAACCCTGTTGAGATTCTGCTAGCTTGGCATCGTTTTCTTCACGAAGCACACGGCGTAAGATCTTACCTACGTTTGTTTTCGGTAGATCGTCCTTAAACTCAACCAGCTTCGGCACTTTGTAACCTGTCAGGTGCTGGCGACAGTGAGCAATAATCTCATCTTTAGTCAGGCTAGGGTCACGCTTAACGACGTAGATCTTAACCAGCTCACCAGACACTTCATGCGGCTGACCAATTGCAGCCACTTCCAGTACCTTACCGTGCAATGCTACGACGTCTTCAATCTCATTTGGATAAACGTTGAAGCCAGATACCAGAATCATATCTTTCTTACGGTCAACGATATGGATAAGACCTTCATCGTCAAACTTAACGATATCACCTGTCGATAACCAACCTTCAGAGTTGATCACCTCTTTCGTCGCTTCAGGACGCTGCCAGTAACCTTGCATTACCTGAGGACCACGAACTTGAAGCTCGCCCACTTCAGTGTTTGGTACAGGGTTACCTTCGTCATCAACGATACGTACTTCAGTAGAAGGTACAGGCAGACCAATCGCGCCAGTGTAGTCCGTCAGATCGTAAGGGTTACCAGTTACTAGCGGAGAACACTCCGTCAGACCGTAACCTTCAAGCAGGTGAATACCTGTGGTTTTCTTCCATTGCTCCGCCACCGCACGCTGAACGGCCATACCACCGCCAACAGCAAGCTTGAGATTACTAAAATTAAGCTCATGGAAGTCTTCGTTATTTACCAGTGCGTTAAATAGAGTGTTAACACCCGTAATTGCGGTAAATGGATACTTCTGCAGCTCTTTAACGAAACCTGGAATATCACGCGGGTTGGTGATCAGTAAGTTTTGACCGCCCATCTCAATAAACAGCAAACAGTTCACCGTCAAGGCAAACACGTGATAAAGCGGTAATGCTGTCACGACCAGTTCACGACCTTCAGCCAGAACAGGACCATATGCCCCTTTCGCCTGAAGAACGTTAGCAATCATATTGCGGTGAGTAAGAATCGCACCTTTTGCTACGCCGGTAGTACCCCCTGTGTATTGCAGGAAGGCAATATCATCACCAGACATAAATGGTTTCACGTACTGCAGACGGCGGCCTTTGTGCAGAGCCTGACGCATAGAAATTGCACCAGGAAGGTCGTACTTAGGCACCATGCCTTTAACATACTTAACCACGAAGTCTACCAGTGTACCTTTCGCACGTGGCAGCATCTGACCAAGACTAGTCAGAACAACGTGTTTAACTGGCGTGTTATCAACGATCTGTTCCAGTGTGTTAGCGAAATTAGAAACGATAACAATCGCTTTTGCGCCTGAATCGTTAAGCTGGTGCTCGAGTTCACGAGGGGTGTAAAGCGGGTTAACGTTTACCGCGATCATACCTGCACGTAACACACCAAATAGTGCCACTGGGTATTGCAGTAGGTTTGGCATCATCAGAGCAACACGGTCACCTTTCTGCAGTTTCAGTTCGTTTTGCAGATACGCTGCAAACGCGCGGCTGCGCTCTTCTAACTTACGGAAAGTCATTACCGAGCCCATATTCATGAATGCAGGCTGGTCAGCGTACTTTTGTACTGACTGTTCAAACATCTCCACCAATGATGGGTATTGATCTGGGTTGATGTGCTCTGGCACATCACTTGGATAACGTGATAACCAAGGTTTATCCACGGTAAAACTCCTCGAAATTAGCTGGCTGTCATCTATGTGAAACGCTCTGTTTTCATTGAGGTCTATTACAGCACAGGCAGGCCGCTTGAGCACGAAAGACTCAAACACTTGTTTAAATTTTGTTAACTAAGCCAAAAATTAGGTTAGCTACTCTAAAAGGGGCTTGCAGATGACAATGATGACCGCCTTCGATCATCTCAATTTGAGTGGAGTCTGAAGCATCATTTTGAAAAGACTGCAAATAAGAGAAACCTTGCTCACCAAGAATGACCAGTTGAGATACTGTGACTTGTTGGCGAAACTCTGCTGCATGTTCGAACGACATTCGATACAAAGACTGACTTTGTAACTTGACGTCATGCCGCCATTGCCAGCCATGTTCAACTTCTATCAAGCCACGTTTAACAATCGGAGCGATAAGTGCCGCGTCTAGCTGATTCACTTTCGCACGCCGTTCTATCGCCTCTTGCTGTGACTGCATGGCCCGCATCGGTTTTCTTCGGACTCTCTGACGACTCAGAACACCTTCTCTTAAACGGGTAACCGTATCTTGAGAGGGCTCCGCCAGAGGACCATACCCTTCTATCTGAACTAATCCGCTGATCTGCTCAGGAAAGGCGGCACTATAACAACTTGCAATCAAAGCACCAAGTGAATGACCCACTAACACCAGTCTGTTTGGCGATAAGTTAGCCAAAAACTGGTAAACGTCATCTATATAGTCGTGAAATGGGTAGAAATTGCTGCCATTTTTGTGGCTAGAGAAGCCGTGGCCAGGTAAATCGATTGCGCATAGGTGGAGGTTTGGAGCAATGGAGTGCAACTCATTCATCACGGTTTCAAAGCTAGCTGCATTATCGAGCCAACCATGTAAAAAGACCACGGTCAGATCAGCGGTCTGCTTCGAACCATATTCGATGGTAGCAATATGCCCTGAGGCTATATCGCACCTTTGTTCATGACGCATTATTTCACTTCTTGAATGACTTGGCCCTGGCGGGTTCCATAACGATTTTCACGGCAGTAAAGCCCATGACATGGGTACAGGTAGCTATCAAAGTCATGAATAATAACACGCTCTTCAATTCGCCATAGGTGGTAACCCTTCACTTTCATTATCGGGAACTCGTAGTTGTACTCCCCCACCTTGCCCTGTTCACGCCCCTGACTATCACCAATCAGGGAAATGAGCCGACCTTCAGACAGTGTTATCGGATCTGCAAATCCGCTCACGTAGCCAACAAAACGCCCTTGCGCTTCCTGGTTAATATCTGGTTTACCAGCAGAGTTGATTGGCAGGTTCACGACTTCGATTCGAGTTTTGTCCTTGAGGTTAGTCACCTTAGCGATCAAACCGCCCAAACGGACTTCACTCTGCGCATCCTCACTGCTCTGCCAGACAGAGTAGTCGGTAATTAACTGGGGATTATCAGATTTCAAGCTTTCTGGTAATGAACTACAGGCTGAAAGCGTCAAAGCTGTAGAGAAAACCAGTAAAGTTTGTAATAGACGGAAAGACATAAAATTACGCAAGCTCATCATGTTAGATATAAATATCGACACCCAGCATTTGTGAAAGTTCATCACGCTGTGTCTGGGTCATCACCTTCATATACTCTTCCATCGCCCTGCGACCACGACCTTCTGGCAGGTCGTATTGCACTTGCGCTTTATGGATATCAGACTCATTAACATGACGGATAGAGTGGGCTACCGCGTTAGCCACCTTACTCGGCTGGCTGACTGGCGTGTTATCACTCGATTTTTTAACCTCATTCTTCTTGTTAGCCTTATTAGCCCGGTTAGGGCCTGGCAGCGAAGGAGGTAATCCATTAATTGATACCATACTATCCGTCTATGTTGTGGCTAGGTCAGCGAACTTATTCTCTACCTGGTAACTTCTTCCAGGCAACAGTATCACGAAGATAAACCGGGCTGGCTTCTTCAGCATCGACCGTGTTTCCTTTCGCCAGCTCAAACTTAGCGAGCTGAACGATATCTTCCGCATCTGGGAAAAGTACGTCACTCTTAGCCGTGTTGAACTTAATACCTTCAAGCTGCTCTGAGTAAGCGTCCCACCCGGTACCAGCAGTAAACCATTCAGACTCATCAGCCTGACTATTGTCAGCCACCAACTGTGGTGGTGTTACACACTCCTGGTCGGTTGCGAGCCAAGTGCCATCTTCTTGACGTGTGAAGCGTCCCCAGTAGACTTCACTCATGCGAGCGTCAATCGCAGTCGCTACATGGCTTTGAGCGTGTTTGCGATAAACACCTTGAGCCATAGCTTGTAGAGTCGAAATACCAATCATAGGTAAATCCGCACCGAATGCTAAACCTTGTGCAATACCAATGCCAATTCGTACTCCAGTAAAGCTGCCCGGACCACGTCCATAAGCCAGTGCGTCCAGTTCAGCGAGCGTTAAACCCGCTTCTTTCAGCACTTCATCTACCATAGGCAGTACTTTCTTAGTGTGGTCACGTGGCGCAACTTCACTACGCACGTAAACTTTATCGTCTACTAAAAGAGCAACTGAACAGTTCTCAGTCGCCGTATCTAGAGCAAGGATCTTTACACTCATTGATATCTCTGATTATTCGTTTGTTTTTAACATTAATTATGTTCAAGAAAGTCCTGCACCACCGCCAAATCTCGCGTGCGGGGGATAGGTGGCAAGCTAGCTAAGAACACACCACCGTAATCTCGGGTCACTAAGCGATTATCACATATAATCAGCGCCCCTTTGTCTTTCTTGTCGCGAATTAGTCGCCCAACCCCTTGCTTTAAGGTAATAACCGCATCAGGTATCTGTACTTGGGCAAAAGGGTCACCGCCTTTAAGCTGGCAATCTTCAATGCGCGCCTTTAGCAGCGGGTCATCGGGAGCTGTGAAGGGCAATTTGTCGATGATAACACAGCTAAGTGTGTCACCTCTAACGTCAATCCCTTCCCAGAAAGCCCCTGTTGCCACCAGCAAGGCATTACCGAGTTCCATAAACTCAGCAAGGGTCTTCTGTTTGCTGGTTTCTCCCTGCATCAAAACAGGTACCGTCAGACGCTCGCGAAAGCGCTCGCCTAGTTCTTTCATCATGCTGTGAGAGGTACAAAGGAAGAAACAGCGTCCCTGATTTTGCTCGATAACCGGAGTAAGCATTTTTACCAACTTATCCGCCATCCCCGGGCTATTGGGCTCGGGCAGGTAACGAGGCACACACAGTCTGGCCTGACTTTGATAGTCGAACGGGCTTGGCAGCGACAGTTGCTGTTGAGGTTTAAGTCCCAGACGAGCGGTAAAGTGACCGAAATCGTTATTCACCGCCAGCGTCGCGGAGGTAAAAATCCAGGCCCCCTGCTTAAGCTCAATCTGTTCGTGAAACTTATCGGCAACCGTTAATGGCGTAATGTGTAAGCTAAAGTGACGCGGTGTGGTGTCATACCAGTATGAATAACCGGTAATCGACACATCACACACCCTATCAAGTCGGGCTTTGATGGTATTGGCACGCTCAAAGGCACTATCTAACAGTTGGCTGCGCCCTAGCGCGAGTTTCAACACTTCCAATACAAAATCGAGTGCATCTTCAAGACGGCGCAACTCTCTACCAATCGAGGGCGACGTAATCGCTTCACGCCAGTTTCCTCGAAAACCGGGTTCGCCAAGTACAATACGTAAGTCCATCGCCGTCTGATAAAGCTTCTCACCCGCTTTTTGTAGTTGGCGCATATCTTTGGCTTCAGTGCGATAAGCGATTTCGATGTCTTTACAAAGTTCTTGGATTTGTCGACTGGAAAGCGATTGTCCAAAGTATTGGCTCGCAATATCAGGCAGCTGGTGTGCCTCATCAAAAATAAACACATCTGCCTCGGGGATTAACTCTCCGAATCCAGTTTCCTTAATCGCAAGATCAGCTAAGAACAGGTGATGGTTAACCACGACAACATCAGCATCCATGGCTTTTTTTCGTGCCTTAAGTACAAAGCAGTCCTGATAACTTGGGCACTCTTTACCAAGGCAGTTGTCATTGGTGGAGGTAATGGTCGGAATGACCGGACTGTCTTCCGCAATCGCATCACAGTCGCCTAAGTCACCTGTTTTAGTTTCAGATGACCAGCTACGCACCTTAACCAGTTGACTCAATAAGGTGGGATCAGCGGTCTGGTTATGACTCTCAACCATTTGTCTGCTTAAGCGGTCTAAACACAAGTAGTTTGCACGCCCTTTAAGCAGCGCCACTTGCCCATAAAAACCGAGCGCACCGGTCATCAAGGGTAAGTCTCGGTGAAAAAGCTGTTCCTGCAGGTTTTTAGAACCGGTACTGATGATGGTTTTCTTACCACTGAGAAGTGCAGGAACCAGATAGGCAAATGTTTTACCCGTACCTGTGCCCGCTTCAACCACGACCTGACCTTGTGTTTTGATTGCATTAGCAACCACTTCGGCCATATCGAGCTGCGCTTGGCGCGGTTGAAAACCAGGTATCGCTTTACCCAGAGCTCCTTCAGAGGAGAAGGTTTTTGAAATCATTGAGTGCAGAGAGTTGTTCTTAAGAGGGGGTAATTATGGCAGTTTTCCAGCCTAGGCGCGAATGAGATTTCGCGCCCTAGAAAAATTGAAAATTATCGTTTATTGAGATAACGAGTTAGCCAGGCAGGTCCTTCAAAGCCTTCTTGTTGGCAATCAGATATGGCGCGTGCAGCTTCAGCTGGGGAGGCACGGTTTTCCCACATTTCGTCTAATAATTCTTCGTCTAGTTCTTTTCCACCAGTCAGGGCACTGACTCGTTCTGAATACAATTTTCGGGCTAATAACTCTTTATCCATAAATACCACCTAAAAACGCGACAAGAGAAAAAATACCAACATATAATTCGAGCAAACGGTTAACTCAGATTAATTGTTGAAACCAACTCGATATTAGTTTAATTGTAGCTTCAATAATGCGGGTCAGCTCACCGTTCGAGGTCCCGTAAAAAATTCACTATTCAAAAAAAATAAATCACGGAAGTTTTAACTTGATGGAAAAGAAAACACTACTAACGCATTGTACGGACGCCCCTGGTCTCATCTCAAAGATCACTAATATCTGTTACAAGCACCAACTCAACATCATCCATAACAACGAGTTCGTTGATAACACCAGCGGCCACTTTTTCATGCGTACTGAGCTGGAAGGTTACTTCAATGATGAGACATTTCTCGCAGACCTTGATCAGGCTCTGCCACAAGGTGCAAAACGTAAGCTGATGGGTTCAAACCGCAAGCGCGTAGTGATCTTAGTGACAAAAGAAGCTCATTGTCTTGGTGACATTCTAATGAAGAACTACGACGGTAGTCTGGATGTCGACATTGCAGCCGTTGTGGGTAACTACGATACGCTTCAGAGCCTGACAGAGAAGTTCGATATTCCTTACCACCATGTTTCTCACGAAGGTCTTAACCGCGAAGAGCATGAGAAGGAGATGTTGCAGGTTATCGACCAGTATCAGGCTGACTATCTGGTATTGGCTAAGTACATGCGCGTTCTGACGCCATCATTTGTTGAGAAGTACAATCATAAGATCATCAACATCCATCACAGCTTTCTGCCTGCATTTATCGGTGCAAAGCCTTACCAACAGGCGTATGAGCGTGGCGTTAAAATCATTGGTGCGACGGCCCACTTTGTCACCAATGATCTTGATGAAGGCCCAATTATCAAGCAGGACGTTATCCCTGTAGACCACAACTTCAGTGCTCAGGATATGGCTCAGGCTGGTCGAGACGTAGAGAAGAATGTTCTTAGCAAAGCGCTAAACAAGGTTCTTAACGACCATGTCTTTGTTTACGGCAACAAAACCGTAATTTTGTAAGTTCAGTCAAAACACTAAGGCCTCCAATTGGAGGCCTTAGTTTTATCATCTTCAGCTTACAGTTTTACCGCCAGCTCCACACCCTGCTTAATTGCTCGAACCGCATCAAGTTCGCCAGCATAGTCAGCACCACCAATGATATGAAGTTTATCGCCCAACTGGTGCCACTGGCTTTCAAAAGGGCGAACCGACTCTTGGCCCGCACAGATAATCACGGTATCTGCATCCAATAGCTGTTGCTTGTCATCAATGCTGATGTGTAAGCCATCGCTATCAATCTTATCGTAGCTCACGCCACCTAACAGATTTACGCCACGTTTTTCCAGCGTGCGCTTATGAATCCAGCCTGTCGTTTTGCCTGGACCTTTACCAACGCGCCCTTTACGACGTTGCAGAACCCAAACTGTCTTATCGCTCATTGAGTCAGGGTAAGGGAACAAACCACCCGGATGAGAAATTTCTTTATCAATGCCCCACTCGTGCAGCCAGTCATCAAGATTGTGACCACTTGGTTCGGTGAGCATTGTCGCTACATCTACACCAATACCACCAGCACCAACGATAGCCACTTTATTACCAACAAACGTTTTCTCTTTAATCAGAGTTTGGTAGTCGATGACTTTATCAGGTGTATCAATACCTTCGATATTAACTTTACGCGGTTCAACACCGGACGCCATTACCACTTCATCGTACTCTGCCAGTAAGTCGTAATTCGCTTCGGTTTCGAGGTGAAGTTTTACACCTGTCTCGTCGATTCGATTAGAAAAGTATCGAATGGTTTCTCTGAATTCTTCTTTACCCGGGATCTGCATTGCCAGACGGAACTGACCACCAATCCGGTCATTACGTTCAAACAGGTCAACATTATGACCTCTTTCCGCCAGCGTGGTTGCACACGCCAGACCCGCAGGTCCTGCACCGACAACCGCGATGTTTTTCTTGACGTCAGAAGGTGTCACAACGAGCTCAGTTTCACGACAGGCTAACGGGTTAACCAAACAGCCAGCACGTTTACCTTTAAATACATTATCCAGACATGCCTGATTACAGCCGATACAGGTATTAATCAATTGCGACTGATTTTGCTCTGCCTTAATGACAAAATGCGGATCGGCGAGGAAAGGTCGCGCCATGGAAACCATATCCGCATGACCACTTGCCAGAATTGACTCAGCCTCTTCAGGAGTGTTAATACGGTTACAAGTCACGATAGGGACATTGACATGTGGACGTACCTTTTCGGTTACCCAGGTAAATGCACCACGTGGTACCTGAGTCGCGATAGTTGGAATTCTCGCCTCATGCCAGCCGATACCGGTATTGATGATGGTCACTCCCGCTTTTTCTAGCTCCTGAGCCAGTTCGACCACTTCTTCAAAGGTGCTTCCCTCTTCAACCAGATCAAGCATTGATAGACGGAAGATAATAATAAATTCGTTACCCGCTGCTTTGCGGATAGCTTTAACCACTTCCAACGGGAAACGGATTCGGTTCTGGTAACTGCCGCCCCATTCATCGTAACGGGTATTGGTACGTTTACAGATAAACTGGTTAAGTAAGTAGCCCTCTGAACCCATGACTTCAACGCCATCATATCCTGCTTCAACCGCTAAAGCGGCACTCTTAGCAAAAGCTTCGATAGTATTGTTTATCTGACGAGTACTCATCTCACTTGGAGCAAAACGAGCAATAGGCGCTTTAATCGATGACGCACTTTGAGCGAAAGGGTGCATTGCGTAACGACCGGCATGTAATAGCTGGAGAGCAATTTTGCCACCGTGTTTATGAACGGCTTCGGTAACAACCTTATGGGCTTTAGCATGTTTAGGCTTACTAAATTCAGCACTAAATGGGTGCAAGCGACCACGTAAGTTTGGCGAAAAGCCTCCGGTAACAATCAGGCCTACTCCACCCTTCACACGTTCTTCGTAGAACGCTGCAAGCTTGCCGAGACCTTCTTTATGCTCTTCAAGCCCCGTGTGCATTGAGCCCATTAATACTCGGTTTCTCAACTGGGTAAATCCGAGGTCTAGTGGTTTTAGTAGGTTTGGGTACATGGAAGACATCACTTTACTCTTTTTTATTGTGGTCTGACCAGAATACAAAGTCATTAAATAAAAATCAAACACCCGTTTACATTTCTGTAACACCGATCAATCTTACGGTTGTTTGGGTATACTAGTTTAAGTAGGATGTAACTTGATCTGGATTTATAAGGTCTTACAGCGGATAAGCCTTAACCTGCGACCTTCGCAGCGGAGAAAAAATGAAAAGTATATTTAAGTTTGTTGGCATGTTTTTTAAAGGTATCTGGAAACTTATCACCTTTATTCGTCTCGCCCTCGTCAACCTGATTTTCCTAGCGAGTATTGGCATTATTTACTTCATCTACACCAGTGCTGAAGCGCCTGTCCCGACAGTGCCTAAAGAGTCAGCTCTGATCGTCAATATTTCTGGGCCGATTGTTGAACAACCCACTTACGTTAACCCTATGGACTCTTTGACCGGTTCATTCTTCGGTCAAAGCCTGCCTAAAGAGAACGTGTTGTTCGACATTGTTGATACGATTCGTCATGCCAAAGATGATGAGCAAATCAGCGGTATTGTGCTGGCGTTACGCGACATGCCGGAAACCAACCTGACCAAGCTGCGCTACATAGCGAAAGCGTTAAACGAGTTTAAAGCGTCAGGTAAACCTATTTATGCTGTGGGTGATATTTACAATCAAAGCCAGTATTACCTGGCCAGCTACGCCGATAAGATCTATCTGGCTCCAGACGGTGCAGTAATGCTTAAAGGCTACAGCGCATACTCTCTCTACTACAAAACCCTGTTAGAGAAACTGGATGTGAACACTCATGTTTTCCGCGTCGGTACCTACAAGTCAGCGATTGAGCCTTTCGTTCGTGACGACATGTCCAAGGAAGCGAAAGAGTCCGCCTCGCGCTGGTTAGGGCAACTGTGGGGGGCTTACATTGATGATGTAGCGACCAACCGCCAACTGGCGTCTGAAACTCTGAACCCTGATATGGATACATTTCTTAAACTGTTGAAGCAGAACAATGGCGACTTAGCGTCACTTTCTCTCAATGTTGGTCTTGTCGATCAACTGGCGACTCGTCAACAGGTAAGAAAAGATCTTATCGAAGTCTTTGGCAGTAATGGTGAAGATAGTTACAACTATGTCGACTTCTACGAATATCAATCGACAATGACACCTAAGTTCGATCTGGCTGCTGATGATATCGCAATCGTAGTGGCAAGCGGTGCCATCATGGACGGCTCGCAACCGCGTGGTACCGTTGGTGGTGACACAGTGGCTGCGCTGCTGCGTCAGGCACGCAATGATGACAAAGTAAAAGCCGTGGTTCTACGTGTTGATAGCCCGGGCGGTAGTGCGTTCGCCTCTGAAGTGATTCGCAATGAAGTCGAAGCGCTGAAAGAAGCGGGTAAACCAGTAGTGGTATCGATGTCGAGCCTTGCGGCATCGGGTGGTTACTGGATCTCTATGAGTGCTGACCGTATCGTTGCTCAACCAACAACGCTTACCGGCTCAATTGGTATTTTCAGTGTCCTGACCACATTTGAAAAGGGCCTCAACAAGCTCGGCATCTACACCGATGGTGTTGGCACTTCTCCATTCTCAGATGTTGGTGTAACAACCGGTTTATCAGACGGTGCTTCTCAGGCATTCCAAATGGGAATTGAACATGGCTACAACCGCTTTATTGGATTGGTCAGTCAATCACGTGAGATTCCATTAGAGCAGGTCGATAACGTTGCCCAAGGGCGTGTATGGACAGGCCAGGACGCACTTGAGTTTGGCCTGGTCGATAAAATTGGTGATTTCGATGATGCCGTTGAACTGGCAGCAGAGTTAGCGAAAGTTGAACAATATAATTTGTATTGGGTAGAAGAACCACTCTCTCCTGCTCAACAGTTTATTCAGGACTTCATGAACCAAGTTAGTGCTCACTTAGGCATCGACCCAACAGCCATGTTGCCTCAGGCTCTTCAACCTGTTGCTCAGCAAGTGATTCAGGATACAAATATGCTACAAAGCTTTAATGATCCTAAAGGTCAGTACGCTTTCTGTCTTAACTGTCAGGTTCAATAATCGGATTGACTAAACCGACCAGAGACTCAAGGGGGATTCCTGTGCGGAATCCCCCTTTTTATTGGCCTAGATTGATATATAATCCCACGCTCTGTTCCCCCTACAATTAACTGGTTTCAAAGCAATGGCAAGAAAACATATTTATATCGCGTACACTGGCGGTACCATTGGTATGCAAAAATCCCATGATCACGGTTATGTTCCAGTAGCTGGTTTCATGGAAAAACAATTAGCAAGTATGCCAGAGTTCCACAGACCAGAAATGCCTGAGTTTACTATCCATGAGTATGACCCGCTTATCGACTCATCAGATATGACACCAGCAGATTGGCAGCAAATTGCTGACGACATCCGCGACAACTACGATAAGTACGACGGTTTCGTAATCCTACACGGCACTGACACAATGGCTTACACAGCCTCAGCGCTCTCTTTTATGCTAGAGAACCTTGGCAAGCCAGTGATAGTGACAGGCTCACAGATCCCTCTTGCTGAACTGCGCTCAGATGGTCAGGCAAACCTGTTGAATGCTCTGCACATTGCCGCTAACTACCCGATCAACGAAGTAACGCTGTTCTTCAATAACAAACTGATGCGCGGTAACCGCAGTACTAAGTCTCATGCGGATGGTTTTAACGCTTTCACTTCTCCAAACCTGCCTCCACTACTGGAAGCGGGTATCAATATTCAGATCAGCAACGATATTGAAGTTGGTAAACAGCCTGAAGGTGAATTTAAGGTTCACGACATCACGCCACAACCGATTGGTGTGATAACCATGTATCCGGGGATCTCCCATGAGGTTATCCGTAATACCCTGCTTCAACCTGTTAATGCGATGATTCTGTTAACTTTCGGCGTTGGTAATGCCCCCCAGAACCCTGAGTTACTGCATCATCTAAAAGATGCTTCAGAACGTGGCGTAATTGTGGTTAACCTGACGCAATGTCTTGCGGGCAAGGTCAATATGGGCGGTTACGCAACAGGCTGTGCCCTTGCAGAAGCTGGCGTGATCAGCGGCTACGATATGACACCTGAAGCGGCTCTGGCAAAATTGCATTTCCTACTAAGCCAAGGTCTGAGCTACGATCAGGTTAAGGTGAAGATGCAACAAGTGCTTCGCGGTGAAATGAGTATCTAAACTCAATCACTCATAGCCTTGCAAAGCCGACTTTATGTCGGCTTTTTTGTTTCCCGCTGGTACAAAAAAGGCGACTCACAGAGTCGCCTTTTATTAACTAATCTTTCGATTAACCGATGTGCGTTGCGCCGCCCATGTACTTCTGAAGTGCCGTTGGGATTGCGATACGACCATCAGCTTCTTGGTTGTTCTCCAGAATCGCAACCATTGTACGACCTACAGCAAGACCAGAACCGTTTAGTGTGTGCACAAGCTCAGGCTTCTTCTCGCCTTTACGACGGAAACGAGCTTGCATACGACGAGCCTGGAAGTCCCACATGTTTGAACAAGATGAGATTTCACGGTAAGTCTCTTGCGCTGGGACCCAAACTTCAAGGTCGTAAGTCTTACGAGCACCGAAGCCCATATCACCAGTACACAGAACCACTTTACGGTAAGGAAGCTCCAGAAGCTGAAGAACTTTCTCAGCGTGGCCTGTTAGCTCTTCTAGTGCATCCATTGAATCTTCTGGCTTAGTAATCTGTACCAGTTCTACTTTGTCGAATTGGTGCATGCGGATAAGACCACGAGTATCACGACCGTAAGAACCCGCTTCAGAACGGAAACATGGTGTGTGTGCTGTCATCTTAAGAGGCAGATCTGCTTCATCAGAAATAGTATCGCGTACCATGTTAGTTACAGGCACTTCCGCAGTTGGGATAAGAGACAGTTTACGTGGCTCTTCGTCGTTCACTTTCTCTTCTAGCGGTTCAGTGTGGAACAGGTCTTTACCAAATTTAGGTAGCTGACCAGTACCAAACAGGCTGTCAGAGTTTACCAGGTACGGTACATACATTTCTGTGTAGCCGTGCTCTTCTGTGTGAAGATCTAGCATGAACTGAGCAATTGCACGGTGAAGACGAGCAAATTGACCTTTCATTACGATAAAGCGAGCACCAGTGATCTTAGTTGCGCTTGCGAAATCAAGACCGTCACCCATCTCACCAAGATCTACGTGATCTTTCAGTTCGAAGTCGTAAGTTTTTGGCTCACCCCAACGAGAGATTTCTACGTTGTCGTCTTCATCTTTACCGTCTGGCACATCGTCTGCAGGTAGGTTTGGAACAGACAGAGTGATCTCTTCAAGCTGAGCCATTACCGCGTCAAGTTCAACCTTTTTCGCGTCTAGATCGCTACCAAGTGTACCGATTTGCTTCTTGATCTCTTCAGCGCCTTCTTTGTCGCCTGCAGCCATTTTCTGGCCGATCTGCTTGGAGATGGAGTTACGCGTGGATTGTAAATTTTCAACTTCTACTTGAATCGACTTACGTTGTTCTTCAAGTGTACGGATTGTTTCTACGTCAAGCTTAAAGCCACGACGTGCTAGTTTTGCAGCTGTTTCATCCAGCTCTGTACGAAGTAATTTAGAATCCAGCATTGTTAATCCTATGCTTTTTTTAGTAGTGAAATCGCGTTCAGGCTTCATGCTCGAACGCTAAAAATATTAACCGAATAAATGTATCTAAAATGGACGCTTATTCATAGCGTTTTTGTGGGCTTTTTGCGTCTAAACTAGCCAAGTAATCTAACTTTTCGCCAATTTTAGTTTCTAAGCCACGATTCGTCGGCTGGTAGTAACTTTTTCCTGACATTTCTGGTGGCAGATATTGTTCACCTGCGGCATACGCTCCTGGTTCATCATGGGCGTAACGATACTCTGCACCGTAGCCAAGATCTTTCATCAGACTGGTTGGTGCATTACGCAGATGGGGCGGAACCTCATACTCGGGCAAATTATGCGCGTCAGTCAGAGCTTGCTTCCAGGCAGTGTAAACAGCATTACTTTTTGGAGCACAGGCTAAATAGACAATCGCCTGAGCAATTGCACGCTCGCCTTCCGCTGGTCCCACGCGGGTAAAACAGTCCCAGGCAGACAGAGCGACCTGCATAGCACGCGGGTCAGCATTACCAATGTCTTCAGAGGCAATCGCCAACAATCGACGCGCAATATAGAGTGGGTCACATCCCGCTGCGATCATTCGTGCAGCCCAGTAGAGTGCCGCATCTGGGTTCGAGCCACGAATAGATTTGTGTACCGCAGAGATTAAGTCGTACCAAATATCACCTTTGTTATCGAATCGGGAGACCTTTTCTCCAGCCACTTCCGCCAGTAATGCCAGTGTGATCTGTTTTTTGCCCTGAGCATCTTCTTGAGCCATATCATAGAGCAGCTCAAGATAGTTAAGAGACATGCGCGCATCGCCGTTGACCAGCTCAGATAAGCGGTCGAGAACATTATCGACAAACTCAACCTCTACTGCCCCCAAACCCCGCTCTTTGTCATTAATAGCCTGTTCCAGCGCAAGACGGATGTCTTCCTTAGCGAGCGACGTCAGTTTATAAACACGAGCACGTGACAACAATGCGTTGTTAAGCTCAAAAGACGGGTTTTCCGTTGTCGCTCCGATGAAAGTGACAGTGCCATCTTCGATATGGGGTAAGAAAGCGTCCTGCTGCGATTTGTTAAAGCGATGCACCTCGTCAACAAACAGGATGGTACGTCTGCCAGCGAGCTTGTACTCACGGGCCTTTTCTATCGCAGCTCGGATTTCTTTCACACCGGAGGTCACCGCAGATACGCGCTCCACTTCCGCGTTAGCGTAATTAGCCGCGACTTCAGCCAGAGTCGTTTTCCCAGTGCCAGGAGGTCCCCAAAGAATCATTGAGTGGATATGGCCGGCCTCAAGAGAACGTCTTAATGGTTTACCTGCTCCCAAGATATGTTGCTGCCCGATATACTGCTCTAGCGTTTCCGGGCGCATTCTGGCTGCAAGGGGACGAAAATCTTCATCCCCGGAAAAATCCAATGTGTAGTTACTCACATTTAGTTCCTTTGGTCATCGACCTCAACACCTTGCGGAATTGCAAAAGTAAAACGGTCGGCACTAGGTTTAGTCAGCTTAACATTATTGAACGTGAAGTTACTTTGCTGACCATCTTGCTCAACAACACTAAAGCCTTCTACCTTACCTTTCGAGTCAATTTTTAATTTAAACTGCCCCTGATTAGTATCCGCTGCGGTTGGCGTCAACGTGAAGGTATTACCTTGCTGTTCAACCTTGTAGTTGTCCCAGTCACTAGCGCGGTTACGCGTCAGCAGAACAAATGGGGTTTGCTCTGTCGCTTGCTCTTGCCAATAAATACTCACTTGTTCGATAAACGGGCTGTAGTACCAAAGGCTCTTACCATCAGACACTAAGACGTTTTCGTCTGGCGCTGTCGTTGTCCAGCGAAACAGACTTGGGCGTGCAATTTCTACATTACCCTGCCCTTCCATCACAACGTCGCCTTCAGGGCTGATTAACTGCTGAGAAAAATCAGCACTAAACCCATCATTCATTTGCAGTCGCTGGCTAAGCTCATCTTTAGGAGCCGCCATAACTGAAAAGCTCATCATTAGTAATACAGCAAGTTTTTTCATTCGATTGTTACCCTAATTGGTCGCGTACGTACCACTTATATCTTCTAATTCGTTCTAATATGACCGAACAACGTTAACTTTGTTCGATCAAATTTTCTTACTTACCGCAGCACTGCTTGAATTTTTTGCCACTTCCACATGGACACTCATCATTGCGACCAATGTTTTTGTATGGGTTAACACTTTGAGATTTGGCTCCGGTCATTGCTTCATCAGCCGCCTGAGCGACCTCTGCAATCATCAGGTCAATCTGATCGATAAAGTCATTCAGAGTCGGAGGCGTTTCAATTCCTGACGCTTGCATTTGGCTGCGAGTCTGGTCTTCGTCTATCGCCAACATAAAGGTGGTTAACATTGCTTGCAGCATACGCAGTGTACCATCACCAACGTTCGTCTCTAGCCACTGTTGTTCAACCGTTGGCCATAAGGTCATAAAGCCTTCAGCAAAGTCGGCAAGTTGCTCACGCTGAGCCTCTGAGTCGAGTAGAGCTAACAGTGAATACTCACCACGCTGCAGGTAGTTATATTGCTGATGAATATGAGCTTCAATGCTTGGTCTTGCCGCTTCCGCTTGCTCAGCAAATACCGAACCAAGCCAGCTTTCTGGCGCCAAAGGTTTCGTCGCCATATTTGCCGCTAAGGTTATACCTTCAACAAACATTGCTGATTCGACAGTAATTGAGTCTTCGAGTGTCAGAATTTGATACTTCATTTTCTAGTTCTAGAGTTAATCGTTGTTTAGCCGCATTATAACCCCATGCAAGGCTCTGGGTCACTTCGAGACTTCCCTCCCTGATTCGATGACTGCACTTGCAACGGTTTTGGTATTGTTCCCGTCACGGCTAGTCTCGATTTTTTGGTTCCTAGCCTTTTTCTTTCTTCACTCTTCATTTATCAATCCCAGTTGAGGGATGACTTTGCTCGCCAATACCTCTAAAATCACGCATCCTAATTCTGAGGTGTTATTTATGCGAGTAGTTCTGGGTCCTATGGAGGGCGTTTTAGATCATTTGATGCGAGAGATCTTAACCGATATCAATGACTATGATTTATGTGTCACTGAGTTTGTTCGTGTTGTAGATCAACTCTTGCCTGATCACGTTTTTCATCGCCTGTGTCCCGAGCTACAACAAGGCTCTCAGACTAAATCTGGCGTGCCTATTCACGTTCAGCTACTTGGTCAGGATCCTCACTGGATGGCGGAAAATGCCGTCAAAGCTGCCGAACTCGGTGCGAAAGGGATCGACCTTAACTTTGGCTGCCCCGCTAAGCTGGTAAACAAAAGTAAAGGCGGCGCTGCACTGCTTCAGCATCCGGAGCTGATCCATAACGTCGTAAAAGCCTGTCGTGATGCGGTTGACCCGGCAACGCCTGTTACTGCCAAGATTCGTCTTGGTTGGGATAACCCTGAAGACTGCTTCGAGATTGTTGATGCAATTCAGACCGCTGGTGCAAACGAGCTTACGGTACACGCACGTACTAAAACTGGCGGATACAAGGCTAGTGAAATCAAGTGGGATTACATTAACCAGATTCGTCAGCGCTTCTCGATTCCACTTATCGCTAATGGTGAGATTTGGAACTATCAGGATGGTCAGGCGTGTATCGAAACAACAGGTGTTGATTCTTTGATGGTCTGCCGTGGTGCGTTCAATGTTCCTAATCTGGGTAACGTGGTTAAACATGATCACGCAGTGATGCCATGGTCAGAAGTGGTAGAACTGCTGCTGGTTTATTCTCAGTATGAGATGAAAGGCGATAAAGGGCTTTACTACCCGAACAGGGTCAAGCAATGGTTCTCTTACTTGCGTCACCAGTATCCTCAAGCTGACGCTCTGTTCCGCGAGATTCGCACCTTTAACAAAGCGGCACCAATTGTTGAGCACATTACTCGCTACCGCGATGGCTTAGTTGCCGCTTAAAACACCAGTTGGTCTTTACCGCTATTTTTCGCGTGGTAAAGCTTCTCATCAGCAGCTTTGAACAATAGATCAAAGCTGCCTGCATTCTGTGCCTCAATCACTTGCGCGCCACCCGAAACAGTAAAGCCACTCTCAAGCGCTGAAGCTGAATGCTGACAGACCTCGTTACGAACCCTCAGCATGCTTCTCTTCAGCGGCTCGATCGCATTACCTGTCATATAAACCACAAACTCTTCGCCACCGATTCGCGCTGCGGCATCACTACTACGAATGCTGGCACTGATCTGTTTAGCCATATATTTAATGACCTCATCGCCAACATCGTGACCATAGGTATCATTGATTTGCTTAAAGTCATCAATATCAAATACCCCTAATGCTACATAGACGCCTTGCTGGGTATTATTCTTCAGGTAGGCTTGTAAACCTCTTCGATTAAGCAAACCTGTCATCGGATCCGTAGCCGCAAGCTCTTTGAAGTAATCGTGCTCAACCCGGGTATTAATAAAGAACAACACCACCACTGAGAACACATAAACAAATAGCGTTACCAGCAAACTGTAGCGTTCAAAATAGAAAAAGTGGCCAATCTCTTTCGGCAAATCGAACAGGTAGAACAAGGAGTAGCTACTGGCAATTCCTTCTATCTCGATTCTCTTAATCCTGAAACTGTTATCAGGTGGAGAAAGGTAACCAGTATTAATAATGTGTAGCTCACCTGCCAACTTACCTTGTGTGGTAAGTAGCTCTTCATAAGAGATATCTAACGAAAGCATGCCCTGATGTTTTCCCTCTCGGAACACAGGCATTGTCATACTTAAAATCGTATCGTTACTTGCAATAATAGGGGCAGGTCCCGAGAGAGTAATCTCTTCGCGATTGTTTGCGGTTACTGTCCAATAAGGGCGAACCTGTATGTTGTCCAGCAGTTCAACCGACAGCCCTTTGGCATAATCATCAGGAGAAGACATCACGTAGCCTTCACGATCGATGTAATGAATCCCTAGTAGATATGGGTCGATGTCATGCAAGAAAGAGAGAACAGGAGCCAAAGACACTTGATTTGAGACACGTTGGTATATTTCGCTGCCGGGAGTACATAAGCTCTCTTTGCCAACCAGCATATAATTGATATCGACAGCGGGTATATCGAAACCTCGATCATCGGATCTTAGTAGCGCATCAATCGGCCACATCTGACATAGACCATCGACAACACGGCGATTGTGCTCCAGCAACATTATGTTGGTGGATTTCTCATGATTGGAGAAACTGTAATCGATTGCTGCGATCACTTTAGCGGCGCGCGAAGTCGCTTCGATAACTCGCGTGTACTCATCATCAATATCGCGGTTAACCGAGTCATAGTAGTTTTTTACCGTTAGTGCGAATACCACTAAAGACAAAACCAAAGGCGTCAAAAACACAAACTTTAAGCTAAAGTGCCTGTCGACCTGCATTGATACCCTCACAAAAACAAAACCCACCAATACTGTAATACAGTTGATGGGTTAAGTAGATATACAAACTGAGATTATCTCATACATTCGATGGATATCTCGGTAACAAATTGTCAGCAAAAGCCTAATTTAATAACAAACTGTCATCCGCTAACTCTTCGCCACGAACTTTGGAGAACATCTCCAATAGATCCGGAACTTGCATATTGGCACGCTGCTCCCCGGCGACATCAAGAACGATTTCACCCTGATGGAGCATTACAGTGCGATCACCACACGCCAACGCATCTTTCATTGAGTGAGTAACCATCATTACGGTGAGATTAAACTCCGAAACAATTTTCTTGGTCAAATCAATAATGAAAGCCGCCATGCGAGGGTCAAGTGCAGCAGTGTGCTCATCGAGTAACAATAGCTTACTGTCGGACAGTGTCGCCATCACTAAGCTGACCGCTTGACGCTGCCCCCCAGAAAGAAGGCCAATACTGTCTCCGAGACGATCTTCTAAGCCTAAGCCAAGAATACTGATCCGCTCCTGAAAAAGCTTACGGCGTTGTGAAGAGAGAGAAAGACTCCAGCCCCTCTTTTTACCACGCATATAAGCCAGTGCCATATTTTCTTCAATGGTCAGCTCGCCACAGGTACCAGCCAGAGGGTCCTGAAAAACCCGGGCACACTGCTTTGCACGCTGATCGACCGTTTGGCGTGTTACATCTAACTCATCGATAATGACACGCCCACCAACCATAGGTGTCTCGCCGGTCACTGCACCAAGTAAGGTGGACTTACCCGCACCATTAGAACCAATCACCGTTAAGAATTGGTGTTCAGGAACCTCAAGAGATACGCCACGCAATGCACGGTTTTCTAATATAGTGCCTGGATTAAACGTCACCTGAATATCTTCAAGACGAATCATGCTACCTCTCCTGACTCTTTTTCCTGCTTTGATGAAGTACCACTGTCCATCGCAGGGCTACGCTTTTTTGATTTAAGGTTACCTTTAATTTTTGGTGCTATTAATGCTGCCGCAACAAGAACCGCTGTGACCAGGTTGAGGTCGGAAGCTTGCAGACCAAACATGCCGGAGCTCAGGGCGAAGGCAACTGCCAGGCGATACAAAACAGAACCAACAATAACAGCCACCACTGCGACCCATATCTTTCTGCCCGGGAGCAGAGTCTGACCTAAAATCACGGCTGCCAGACCGACAACTATGGTACCTACACCAGAAGTAACGTCAGCAAAACTGTTCGTTTGAGCGAAAAGCGCCCCTGCAAAACCAACAAAACCATTGGAAAGAGCGAGACCAAAGTAGGTATAAAACGACGTGCTCGCCCCTTGGGCTGATACCATACGAGCATTGACACCCGTTGCGCGCAGGCCAAGACCAAAATCACTGTTAAGCAAACGTACCACCAGCCATGCAGAAACTAACACCAGAATCCCTACCACAAGCGGACGAACCAGCATCGGATCACCGATCGCTTCGAATGGTGTCAGGATGGTATCTTCACCTAACAAAGCCAGATTTGGCCTGCCCATAATACGGATATTGATAGAGAACGCTGCGATCATCGTTAAGATCGATGCCAACAGATGTAGAATTCCACATCGAACCGCTAGAAATGCCGTAACCCAGCCCGTTGCCGCACCAGCGACGATGGCCATTAAGGTCGCTAACCAAGGGTTGATACCAGCAACGATTGCCGTCGCAGCGACAGCAGCCCCCATCGGAAAGCTGCCATCAACACTCAGGTCAGGAAAATCGAGAACACGAAAGGTGAGATAAACGCCAAGGGCAACCAGGCCATACAACAGGCCTATTTCCAAAGCGCCAAAAAATGCAAAAGCAGACATAACAACTCCCTTTTCTGCTAAACACTAAACAAACCCCAAGCAAAACCGTTCCACGTTTACTTGGGGTTTTGGCTTATTTCACGCTTGTTGCACGATCAAGGACAGATTGAGGAATAGCTACACCAAGTTTGTTTGCTGCGCTTTGGTTAACAACCAGATCCGAACCTTTTGCCACTTTGACATCAAGTGAGCCCGGAGCGGCACCTTCGATAATCGCAGCAACGTAGTCGGCAGTCTGAACGCCAACCTGGTAGTAATCAAAACCCAGACTTGCGATAGCGCCTTTTTCTACATATGAAGTCGCACCACCCAGTACTGGTGTTTTAGCCTGATTTGCCGCTACGATCATACCTTCAATTGCGCTGGCAACTGTGTTGTCGGTTGGTGCGTAGATAACGTCTGATTTAGCCGCAATAGCTTGTGTGGCAGACTGAACGTCAGCACTCTTCAGGGCAGTTGCTTCAATAACCTGAATACCCTGTTCTTCTGCGCTACGTTTTAGCAGTTCAACCAGAGTCACGGCATTCGCTTCACCCGGGTTAAATACCACACCAATAGATTTCGCTTCAGGAAGAATTTCTTTAATAAGTTCAACGTGCTGGCTAACAGGAGAAAGATCAGACAGACCCGTTACGTTTTTGCCTGGTTGTTCAAGAGTTTTAACCAGCTTTGCACCTACAGGGTCAGTAACCGCAGTAAATACAACCGGAATTGAGCGAGTTGCAGACACCAGTGCCTGAGCCGTTGGTGTAGCAATACCAACCAAGACATCTGGCTTTTCACCCACATATTGGCGTGCAATTTGTACCGCAATAGCTGGATTACCTTGTGCGGTCTTGTAATCAAATTCTAAATTTTTTCCTTGCTCATAGCCCTTCGCTTTTAGCCCGTCGATCAGGCCCTGACGAGTTGCATCTAGTGCTGGATGCTCAACGATCTGAGAAACAGCCACCTTGGCAGTTTTCGCCATGATGCTGGTTGAAGAGAGTAATGTGACACCTGCGAGAACGGCGGTCGCAATGACTTTTCCTGCTTTCATCTTAACTCCTTGATGTAGTACCAACACCATTGACTATCTAAACATTCTGTAAGGCCACAAGTGCATAACCGGAAGGAAAGCGATGCCAATTTAACAACGACAAGTACCATCTGCGGTGCTCTCAGTCCCTTCGCCTAGCAATAACCTGAGTACACAATTAATGGCGCTGGTATAAGCAATAATATGTTGTGTGAATTTCTGTTTTGTATTTATGAATTGCACACTTTATGTGCACATCAATTATTATTACCAGCAAGCTGTACAAAAGAAAAGCAAGTTTTAACATTAAAGCAACAAAAAGAGACGCCGCGTTGCTATCTACACTTTCACCGCATGAATCAGTATGTTACGAGGGGTCATCGCTCTTGAACAGAACTGAGATATTTCCACCTGATAGCCGTTCTCGGCAAGGAAAAGCGCTTTGTCTAAAACCAGCCACATTTCCAGACAGCGTCTGAATGGCTGCTGCACCAGACTAATTCGCTCCATCTGCCAATATCTTTGTAATCCGAGTTGATGATAGTGGTCGAAGTCTGCCTCAGGAAGTTGCAAGTTCTTTTGCTCGCATGCCCATTGGCAAAACACTTTAAAACCATCGGCTAGTAGGGACTTCTTGATACTTGGTACTGGCTGATAAGCGTCAAAACCTAACTCGGTTCTTAACAACAGATCGAAGCCGAGGCGGTAAGACATCTCTTCAATGCGATGACGCTTAACTCGCTCTCCCCCTGTTACCGTCTCTTGTAGTGGGATTCTTAACTCAGCTTTAGTTAGCTCGAGCTGAGACGCTCTACCTGTGGCGGATAGCGCTTGATAGACGTCGCCTTCCACTAAGTGGTAGCAACAAGGAGAAAAGGTTATCGCTGGTAACTGCTTGGTAGTGGCGTGGTTAAGCAGTGAAACGTGCAGGTCTCCGCAGGCGTGGAGAGCCACGGCATGTTGTTGTTGATTAAACACATTTTCCGCTTCAGCACTGAACGCATCGCCTTGAACAAACTCCATTGGCAGACTCTGTTTATCCGCTTCAAGTTGCCCGGAATCACACAGCATTTGTTGGAATTCAAAGCTGGTCACTTTATGTTGTGTCTGACTGGCTAAGATTCTACCGAGGAATCCCTTACCAGAACACCACTCAAGCCACTCGGTGCCATGATGGTCACGCAGTGCTGCTTCACCCATAGAGACAATCTGTTCAAGCTTACGCCCAGGAACGCCGTTATCTACCCCTCTAGCCAGAGTCAGCCCCTGCTTTTCGAGGAAAGCGAGTCCTGTCCACTGTTCGACCTGTTCAAGGCAGGATAAGTAGGGTGTTAAATCAGCGATGAGGCTGGCATTGTCTTGCTTATAGCATTCGATCTGCTGCGGAGAGAGGCTTTCCAGCCAGTCACACAGTTGCGGATTGGTCTGTGTCCAGGGAAGTAAGGTATCCAGACAAGAGAAAAACGCTTCAAAGCGCCAGTATGGCTGCTGCTGCGTTAAGAATTGATCGAGTGATTTGAATTGGTTTTGCATGACTTCCCCCACAGTGCGTAGTTTAGAGGGAAGTCAGCTTAGATGGTAGTGGCTTAACGAACTGGAAGGTCGATATCTTTGAACATTTCTTCGATTTCTGCGCTCGATTTAAGAGACAGTGCCTGCTCGACAACTGGACGAGTCAAATGAGGCGCAAATCGTTCCATAAAATCGAACATGTAAGTACGCAAGAAAGTACCACGTCGGAAACCAATACTCGTCGTGCTGGCACCAAAGATATGACTAGCATCAATCGCAACCAGGTCAGTATCCTGCTCCTGGTCAATTGCCATACTGGCGATCACGCCAACACCAATACCCATACGAACATAAGTTTTGATGACGTCCGCATCCGTTGCAGTAAACACAACTCTTGGTGTTAAGCCATATTTATTGAATGCCGTATCCAGCTCAGAGCGACCAGTAAAGCCAAATACATAGGTCACTAGCGGGTAAGAGGCCAGGTCCTGAATTGTGACCTTCTCTTTCTGCGCTAGAGGGTGGGATTTAGGAACCACAATCGAACGGTTCCAGTGGTAACACGGTAGCATGATCGCGTCTTGATATAAGTGAAGTGCTTCAGTAGCAATGGCGAAGTTCGCCGTGCCTTTTGCAATCGCCTCTGACATTTGTGACGGCGTACCCTGATGCATGTGTAGCGACACTTTTGGATAGCGTGCAGTGAAACCTTTAATCACATCAGGAAGAGCATAACGCGCCTGAGTATGGGTCGTTGAGATGTTCAGAGTACCCATTTCAGGATGAGTGTGTTCACCGGCAACCGCTTTAATACTCTCCACTCGCGCCAGAATCTCTTGAGAAATACGGATGATATCTTCACCCGCGCCAGTCACTTGTGTAAGATGTTTGCCACTACGCTCGAAAATCTGAATGCCAAGTTCATCTTCTAAAAGACGCACTTGCTTACTAATACCAGGCTGAGACGTATACAGACTTTCAGCCGTCGCTGATACATTTAAGTTGTGGTTAACGACCTCAACAATATACTTCAATTGTTGTAATTTCATTCTTGACCTCGTAATCCCTTACTCGACGACCCACTGCGAGCGAACATAGTTTATAATATTTAGTTATAACGCCTATAAGATTAAATTGATAGTCCAATCGCTAACTCGCTCCATAAAAGCAGAGTCTTTTGTATTTCAAGTGGCTATTTTGCAATCAATTGCTCAGAATGAGTCTTGCGTAGACATTTTTCATTAATAAAATCGTACATTTGAGCGATAATACAAAACAGGTGCAGGTAGTGAGTATAATCGTGTATGCTTTCCTGCTAGCCAGTAAAAAATAAAACATAAGATACGGAATTTATGAATATTGGGTTAATCATAGCTTTAGTTGCAGTCTTACTCGTCTTGGTGCTGGGCTATAACATTATGCTGCAGTACAAAGTAAAAGCAGAAACTGCGAAAAAACAGGAAAGTTCTCGCTATCTGCAAATCATCGATGCTACAGAAGAGCTGATCGGTCACGCTCACCATTTACCTTACAGTAAAGAACTTTTAGTGTGCCTGAACACCCGTATCTTAGACGCACTGCAAAACATGCACGAACTTGATCCTAAGAATAAACAACTTGAGCAGCGGGTCGAGCACGTAAAACAACAGATCAAACAGTTTAACGAGAGCCAACAGACTGGCGAAAGCACTGCGTTTAAAGTGCCAAGTAGCGACAAACAAGCGATTGTCATGCTTAAGCTGGTTAAACGCCTGCGCGATACAATTCGCAGTGAGCATAATAAAGGTCGCTTTGAAACTCAGGCTTACGTGGCAGAAAACGCTCGTCTGGAGACGATTCAGATCCGAATCAACATTGAAAACGTCATTAAGCGTTCCAACGACGCTATTGTCCGCGGCCAACCGGGTACCGCTGTTCAGTTATTGCGTAAAGGTATTGATGCACTGAGCACTAAAAATGATGCCTATTCAAATCAGGCTCGCGAAAAACTTCAGGGTATGTATGATGACCTTGAATCGAAACGCCAAAGCAAAAATGCTGAAGAGTTACACCAGATCGAAGAAGACCAACGCAAAAACGATATGGACCAGCTCTTTGGCGAGAAGAAAAAGTGGTAACATAGCCGCGATTACACATCCTCTAAAGGTCGCTGTTGCGGCCTTTTTTATTTGAATTGATAGATTTTGTTCAACATGATTGAGTTAGACCAATACCAAGCTTTGCTAGAGCCTATTAACGGTTTTCTACACTGTTCAACACCTGACGCGTGGGTAGATGAGGCGCGCAAGCCAGAAAACCTTAAGGTAGTACTGATTGACCACTTGCTTTGTGAGCTAAAGGCAGGCCAGTCAGCAATGTACTTAATTCGTAAGTATGCCGTTGATAAACAGAGCGCGCACAGCCTGTTGGATTGGTTCGAACCATACGAGAATTTCGCTTACCGTAAAACAGGTAGCCTTGAGACACTTAAAGGCAAAAGTCAGATCTCGAAAACGATCATGGCAAAGTCAGACTCACCATATAGTCAGGACTTGATTGATAAGATGGTCATGCTGATCAAAGAAGAGCTACACCACTTCTATCAGGTTCTGGAAATCATGGATAAGCGTGGTATCGCGTACGAACCTGTCCAAGCGAGTCGCTACGCTAAGGGATTGATTGGTAATATGGCGACTCATGAGCCCCAAACTCTGATTGATAAGCTCATCATCGGTGCCTATATCGAAGCCCGCTCTTGTGAGCGCTTTGCTAAGCTGGCGCCACATATGGACGAAGATATTGCTAAGTTCTATATCTCTCTATTGCGCTCAGAAGCACGCCATTATCAGGATTACCTTACTCTTGCAGAAGAGATTGCCGGTCAGGATATCAGCGAGCGTGTCGCCTATTTTGGTCGTATCGAAGCACAACTCATCTCTTCACCAGATAGTGACTTTAAGTTTCACAGCGGTGTACCAGCATAATTAAAAAACTTGTTACCTCTGAGCTTTCGGAGACAAAAAAGCCAGCACAAGTGCTGGCTTAAAAACGATAATCAGGCTTAAACAAGCGTCGCGTTGATTTGTGCTAATACCGCCGCTGGATCTGGCGCTTGAGTAATTGGACGACCAATAACCAGGTAATCTGAACCCGCTTTCACGGCATCGACTGGTGTCATGATACGTTTCTGGTCGCCAACAGCAGCACCAGCAGGACGAATACCCGGAGTAACCAGCTTGAACTCCTGACCTAATTCACCTTTCAGCATAGATGCTTCCTGAGCTGAACACACTACCCCATCAAGACCTGAGTTTTTAGTTAAGTTGGCTAGGCGAATGACTTGCTCCTGTGGCGCAATATCCAAACCAATGCCAGCTAAGTCACTCTGCTCCATGCTGGTCAATACCGTCACACCGATAAGCAGCGGGCGATCCTTTCCATATGGTTCTAGGATTTCACGTGAAGCTGTCATCATACGCTCACCGCCACTTGCATGAACGTTTACCATCCAAACGCCCATTTCAGCCGCTGCACGCACTGCTTTAGAACAGGTATTTGGAATGTCATGAAATTTAAGATCTAGGAATACCGAGAATCCACGTTTGTGAAGCTCTTTAACGAAGTCAGGACCAAATAAGGTAAACATCTCCTTGCCGACTTTAAGACGACACGAGCTTGGGTCAATTTTATCAACAAAAGCGAGTGCATCGGCCTGGTTGTCATAGTCCAGCGCAACAATTACTTTTTGGTCGATCATTTCATCTCCTAACTTTTAAATAAATCGAAAAAAAGCAGCGGGATCACCGCTGCCATTTTGCTATGGGACAAGCCCATAAAAACTATTCACCATCCAATCCGCGGATTGGCTTGATCGTTCCCCACCCTTTACATGAAGGACAATGCCAATACATCGAATGGGTTGAGAAACCACATTTACGACATCGATAATGAGGTTTCACTTTTAACTGTTCACCAACCAGTTTTTGCAACGTACCTAAACTGGCCTTAGCACGCCCTTCTTCAGCTTCAGCCAAATGGTAGTCCATCAGGCGGTAGAAGCCCTTCATAGTCGGGTTCTTAACTAACTGGCGCGTTAGCAGCTCCTGTGCGGCGCCCACACCGTCATGCTGTGCGACAAGCTGTGCCAACATCAATTCGGCCGATACACCCGCTTTATTGACGATACACTGGCGTAAGAAGTTCAACAGCTCATCTTCTTGACCTAAATGGTGATAACACTCAGCTAGTGTCGGTAAGACTTCACTAACGAAGTCACTGTCCTGATCCAGTACCATCTCCATATATTTGATGGTGCTGCGGTAATCTTCATTGTCTAAATAAAGCTTACCGAGTGCGATTGAAGCACGAACACATTTAGGATCTTCAGCTAATGCACGTTTAAAATTCTGCATTGCCTGAGCGTGGTTACCTTCAGCCTTCTCCTGCATTGCAAGCTCACACCAGAAATGTCCAATGCTGGTGCGCATACGCTTACGCCCCATCTTAACCAACAGTGAAGCGTAGTTAATTGCTTTGCTCCACTCGCGCGTTTGCTGGTAGATCGCAACTAATTGCTGCAAAGCAGCTTCTCTGTGGTCAGGCTCATCAACCAATTGTTCGAAGATTTTTTCCGCTCTGTCGAGGAAACCAGAAGCCATGTAGTCTTTTGCCAGCTGCTGCAGAGCAATGTTTTTCTGGTCTATGGTAAGCCCGGAGCGGGAGATAAGATTTTGGTGGATACGAATTGCTCGATCGACTTCACCTCTCGAACGGAATAGATTACCGAGAGCTAAATGGGTGTCGATCGTTTCGTTATCGACTTGAAGAAGCTCGATAAAGTGATCAACTGCTTTATCAGACTGGTCTGATAAAAGCAGGTTTAAACCCGTCACATACTGACGTGAGATTTGGTTTGATTGTTTCTGCTTGTCTTGCTGGGCACTGCGATTACCCATATACCAGCCGTATGCGGCTGCAATTGGCAATAACAAGAAGAGAATTTCTAACATCGAGTAACAGCCTACCTAATACAACTTTTAAGCTTTACCTTGAGTTGGTTCACTTGCTGCAGGAGAGAGCTTAGTTAATTGTTTTCTTAGTTTGCGCACCTGTAATTGAGACTTAAGATGCAAGCTACCGAATATCAACCATGCTAGCAGGAAACCAACAATAAACACGCCACCTAGCAGAGTTGAGAGATGAAACTCTCCCTGCGCCAACAGGTAGTTAAACGTAACAATCGCTTGGTTCTGAGAGCCTAAAGCCAGTGCAATCAAGAATAGGGCCAGTACAAGAACGATTTTTATAATTTTCATAGTCCATCACCTAAGATAAGTTCTGCCGTTACGATTATGCAGTAAAAGATACAAACAAACCATGGTTATCTGGGTAATTCCAATGATAAAAAAGCGGCATACGCTATGTATGCCGCTCTTTTATCAGTAATTTCGGGAATCTAACCGATATTTACTCGCTCTCGTAACTCTTTACCAGGTTTAAAGTGAGGAACAAATTTGCCTTCTAACTCTACCTTGTCACCTGTTTTAGGGTTACGTCCAACACGTGGTTCGCGGAAGTGAAGAGAGAAACTACCAAAACCACGAATCTCAATTCGGTCTCCACTTTCCAGTGTTGAAGCCATATGCTCTAAAATATCTTTCACAGCATCTTCGATCTCTTTAGCCGAAAGGTGCGTCTGTTCTGCACAGAGTCTTTCGATCAATTCAGACTTAGTCATAGTTGCCCTCATAGAGTAATTTATCACTTATTATAGTAAGTAATACCAGTTCCAACAAACACTTGCCTACAATTTTAGACAAAATTTGAGCAATGTGTGTAATGAAAAAGTGTATTTAACAAAACATCTTGCAGAGATTGGTATTACCACTAGCAAAACTGGAAACATAAAAAAGGAGCCTTTCGGCCCCTTTTTCTTAAAAGCGATTAATTATTCGCCTTTAGCTGCTTTGAAAGCGTCAGCCATAGCGTTACCGAATGAAGCATCGTCTGCTTTGTTCAGTGAAGCCATTGCTTCTTGCTCTTCAGCTTCATCTTTAGCTTTGATAGATAGGTTGATTACGCGGTTCTTACGGTCTACACCTGTGAACTTAGCTTCAACACTGTCACCAGCGCTTAGGATTAGAGAAGCGTCTTCTACGCGGTCACGAGAAACTTCAGAAGCGCGGATGTAACCTTCTACGCCTTCTTCAAGCTCGATAGTTGCACCTTTAGCGTCTACTGCAGTAACAGTACCGTTAACTAGTACACCTTTCTTCTTCTCAGAAACGTAAGCGTTGAATGGGTCGTTTTCCATTTGCTTAACGCCTAGAGAGATACGCTCACGCTCAGCATCTACTGCTAGAACTACTGCAGAGATCTCGTCGCCTTTCTTGTACTCACGTACAGCTTCTTCACCAGCAACATTCCAAGAAATGTCAGATAGGTGAACTAGACCGTCGATGCCGCCTTCTAGACCGATGAAGATACCGAAGTCAGTGATAGACTTGATCTTACCAGTAACTTTGTCGCCTTTAGCTTGCGCTTCAGCGAAAGATTGCCATGGGTTAGCTTTACACTGTTTCAGACCTAGAGAGATACGACGACGCTCTTCGTCGATTTCAAGAACCATAACCTCAACTTCGTCGCCAACATTAACAACTTTAGATGGGTGGATGTTCTTGTTAGTCCAATCCATTTCAGAAACGTGTACTAGACCTTCAACGCCTTCTTCGATTTCAACGAAACAGCCGTAGTCAGTTAGGTTAGTAACGCGACCAGATAGTTTGTGACCTTCTGGGTAACGCTTAGCGATTGCTACCCATGGATCTTCGCCTAGCTGCTTAAGACCTAGTGATACGCGAGTACGCTCACGGTCGAACTTAAGAACTTTAACTTGGATCTCGTCACCAACATTAACGATCTCAGAAGGGTGCTTAACGCGCTTCCAAGCCATGTCAGTGATGTGTAGAAGACCGTCAACACCACCTAGATCTACGAACGCACCGTAGTCAGTAAGGTTCTTAACGATACCTTTAACTTCTGCGCCTTCTTGTAGAGTCTCTAGAAGCTCATCACGCTCAACGCTGTTCTCAGATTCGATAACTGCACGACGAGAAACAACTACGTTGTTACGCTTCTGGTCAAGTTTGATAACTTTGAACTCTAGCTCTTTGTTTTCTAGGTGAGCTGTGTCGCGAATTGGACGCACGTCTACTAGTGAACCAGGAAGGAAAGCACGGATACCGTTTAGTTCAACAGTGAAACCGCCTTTAACTTTACCGTTGATGATACCAACAACAGTTTCAGCTTCTTCGTAAGCCTTCTCAAGTACAATCCAAGCTTCGTGGCGCTTCGCTTTCTCACGAGAAAGTTGAGTTTCACCGAAACCGTCTTCTACAGCGTCTAGAGCTACGTCTACTTCAGAACCAACTTCAACTTCAAGTTCGCCAGCAGCGTTCTTGAACTGTTCAGCAGGGATAGCAGACTCAGACTTAAGACCAGCGTCAACAAGAACGAAACCGTTCTCGATAGCTACTACAGTACCTTTAACGATAGTACCTTGTTGGAATTCAGTCTCGTTTAGAAACTCTTCAAAGAGTTGAGCAAAAGATTCAGTCATTATTTAATCTTCAATAAATTAAACGTCCACGGGTGTCCTACCACATGGGGTTATTAACTTCGCCGGTCATCATCCTTGCGACCAACGTTCTTACCTAGCAGCCTAAGCTACTAGCTTAGATTCGATATATTGTAGTGCCTTTTCTACCACTTCGTCGATACTCATCGTAGTAGAATCTAGCAATAGCGCATCCTCAGCAGGGCGTAATGGCGCTACTGGGCGGTTACGATCTCGGTCGTCACGCTCTTGGATCTCGCTCAAAAGGTCGTCAAATTTAACATCTAACCCCTTGCCTTGCAACTGTTTAAGGCGGCGGTTCGCTCGCTCTTCAGCACTAGCATCCAGAAAGATCTTAACCTCTGCTTGTGGGAAGACAACTGTTCCCATATCACGGCCATCAGCCACTAAGCCCTGACCTTCTGCAAATGCACGCTGACGACGAAGAAGTGCTTCACGAACACGTGGAAGAGCAGCGACTTTTGACGCAGCCATACCCGTCTCTTCTTTGCGAAGCTCTCCAGAAACATCTTCACCTTCGAGAATAACTTTAACCAGGTCACCTTCAGCAATAAACTGAACGTCCAAATGCGTTGCTAAAGGAACCAGTGCATCTTCCGACTCAAGATCGACACCATGATGAATTGCAGCTAGAGCAAGAACGCGATAAATCGCTCCCGAGTCTAATAAATGAAACCCTAATTTTTTTGCTAGCAGCATACAAAGTGTGCCCTTTCCAGCACCACTTGGTCCATCAACGGTTACTACCGGTGTATGAGACGACATGTTTTACTCCATGTTGGTTACTGATCAAAGCTCTGCGCATTGACCTTGTTTCGGCGTGGAATTATAGAGCGAAACGACCAGAGGTTCTAGGAAGGATTTTATTGAAATGAAAAAAAGAGCGCCAAGCGCTCTTAAAGGGGTTCAAAGAAGAATTCGCTCGCGGTTTTTATCGACAATTGCAGTGCCGATCCCTTTCACTTTTGCCAATTCGTCAGCGCTTTTAAACTCACCATTCTGTTGACGATACTCAACAATCGCTTGCGCCTTCTGTAATCCAATCCCAATCAGTAAATCTGCAATCTCTTCTGCACTCGCCTGATTGATGTTTACCGTGATTTCAATGCCCTGATACTGGGGATCCACTTTGCCTTCTTCAGCGAAAGTATAAGGGTTGAAACATAATAGAAGTGTCGCGAGGACCAGCTTTTTAAGCATAGTTATTTCCTTGTTGTCTTGATAGTGCAGTCAGCTTAACCACTATCAAAATTAAAAAAATAACTTAAGTTCTAAAACAAAACGGACTGCCAAGGCAGTCCGTTCGGATAGATATATCAATTACATCGCGACTAATTATTGAGTCACAACATAGTATTCAATATCAATTGTCTTGCGTAGGATGCTGATTAAACCTGTCAGATCTTGCTGAGCATTCACTTGTGATAGCTGAGCACCAATCTGTTGGTTGTATTGTGGATCAAAATCAGAAGCAACCTTAGTCAGTTCAACCACAACGATGTCACCGTTAAGGTCTTTCGCTTGAGCGAAGCCTACGCCACCATCAACTGGTTTAACCATAGAGAACACAACGTCTGCTAATGGAGAGCTGCGATCAAGAGTTTCTGTTTCGCCAAATGCCAAACCGCTTTCAGACAACAGATCCTGTTTGCCCTCTTTTAACTCTGCAACCAGGTTTTGCGCTAGTTCAATAGCAGTTTGTTCACCTTTGACATTAGCCAGCGCTTTAGTCACATCAGAGCGAACTTGCTCAAGTGGCAATACAGTTTCGTCACGGCTATCTTCAACGCGCACTACAATCACGTGCTCCGGAGCAACTTCAATGACTTCTGAGTTCAGACCATCTTCTTTCACTTCTGGGCTAACAATCGCTTGCAGCACAGCTGGTGTTTTAAGAAGCTCTGGTGCATCTACTTGAGAGATGAAGTCGGTAGTATGGATTTCAGCATTGATTGCTTTCGCTGCGTCGTCCAATGAATCAGGGTACTCAAACGCTACCTTTTCTAGCTCACTCTGAAGCTCGTAGTATTGGTCGATTGCTTGCTGATCTTTTAGCTCTTGCTTGATTTCCGCTGCAACCTCTTGGTAAGGCTTAGCAACTGAATCTTTTAGTTCATCAAGCTTGATGATGTGGTAACCGAAATCGGATTTAACCAGACCTGTTGTTTCACCAACCTTAGTCAGAGCAAATGCCGCTTCTTCGAATGAAGGGTCCATTACATCGCGTTCGATCCAACCTAGAGAACCACCTTCTGATGCACTGCCAAAGTCGTCAGATTTCTCTTCCGCAAGAGTAGCGAAGTCTGCACCTGCGTTTAGTTCGTCCAGAATAGCTTGTGCCTTAGCCTGGTCATCACCTTCAATCAGGATATGACTAACACGACGCTGCTCTTCTGAAGAGTATTTATCGATATGCTCTTGGTAGTACTTCTCAGCCTGCTCGTCAGAAATCTCGATGTTCTCTTTTAGTTGCTGAGCCGACAGTTCAACATAAGCCACTTTCACTTGCTCTGGACGAGTGTAGCGCTCAGGGTTTTGTTGATAGTAGTCACTGATTTCTTGTTCAGATAGTTCTGCTTTCGCTGCAAAATCTGCCAGAGAAAGAGTTACCTTCTTAATGTCACGAGTTTGCGTTAGCAGCTTGCTTTGAGCTTCTACTTCGCCTGGTAGCGCGAAATCACTACCTTGAATCGCAGTCATCAGTTGGTTACGAACTAGGTCACGGCGTAGGTACTCAGCAAAGCTTTCTGCCGAGAAACCAGCACGACGCAGTGCAGTCTGATAGATCTCTTGATCAAATTTGCCGTCAACTTGGAACTGAGGCATTTCTAGGATTAGCGTACGAACTTGCGAATCGCTTACACGTAGGCCTAGTGACTCTGCGTGCTGTTCTAGAAGAAGGTCATTGACCATACGATCAAGAACTGATTTACGGAAAGATTCTACATAGCTTGGATCAGCCAGTAGATTAGAGAAGTAATCACCAAGCTGAGCTTGCATGCGATTACGTTCATTTTGGTAAGCCTGTTCAAACTCACCACGACCAATTTCAACATTGCCTACTTTTGCAGCAGAGTTATTTGAGCCACCAACGATGTAACTACCAACACCTGCAAATACGAAAGATAGGATGATAAGCCCTAGGATAATTTTAACCGCGATGCTGTTAACGCCTTCGCGTAATCGGTCCATCATACTTAAACTACTCTCCGCTGATGTACCGCACTTAATCACACTGATTCGTGAGTTCGGTACATTTCATAATTAAAAAATTGAATAGCGCGATAATACCAGAAAAAGAAATGCGCATCAGTATGATGCGCATAATTTAAAAAGGTTCGAAAAAATCACCTCTTGAGGCGATTTTTTATTAGTTACAAGAATCTTTCAGAGCTTTACCAGCTTTGAATGCAGGAACCTTAGCTTCTGCGATTTGAATCTCTTCACCAGTCTTAGGGTTACGACCTGTACGTGCTGCGCGAGTACGAACACTGAAAGTACCAAAGCCAACTAGAGCAACTTGATCACCAGACTGTAGAGTGTCACCTACTGCTTCGATGAATGCATCTAGAGCACGACCAGCAGATGCTTTAGATAGATCTGCATTTTCTGCGATTTTTTCTACTAATTGTGTTTTATTCACTGTGATTCCCCTTTGCGCTGCCTGTTTGTATTTTTATGGCAGCTTTACGTTCCATTTCGTTTCAAATTCGCGACAAACCCTTGTGTTACAAGGCTTGTAGCTATCGTCGATAACGTTAGCGTCCAAAAAAAACGCTGACAAGCATTTTTGTACT
Source organism: Vibrio brasiliensis LMG 20546 (assembly GCF_000189255.1). Classification (GTDB taxonomy): domain Bacteria; phylum Pseudomonadota; class Gammaproteobacteria; order Enterobacterales; family Vibrionaceae; genus Vibrio; species Vibrio brasiliensis. Next base: position 43,231 of record NZ_AEVS01000104.1, read on the forward strand.
TATCAGCGTAATCTTTTACTTATTTTTGCTGCACATCACTATTTTGCTACAGCAAACTCTACACCAGACGGTTCTTTTTCTAGTGCAACTTTCAGTACTTCATCGATCCATTGCACTGGAATCACCTTCAGATCAGCGATGACATTGTCAGGAATTTCCTCTAAATCACGCTCATTATCTTTAGGAATCAGTACTGTTTTGATGCCACCACGGTGTGCTGCAAGCAGCTTTTCTTTCAAGCCACCGATTGGTAAAACTTCACCGCGTAGAGTGATTTCACCTGTCATCGCCACTTCAGCTTTTACTGGGTTACCCGTCAGGCTAGAAACCAGAGCAGTACACATAGCGATACCCGCACTTGGGCCGTCTTTAGGTGTCGCCCCTTCAGGAACGTGCACGTGAATGTCACGCTTCTCGTAGAAATCTGAGTTGATACCCAGTTTTTCGGCACGAGAACGCACGACTGTCATTGCCGCCTGAATCGACTCTTGCATTACATCGCCAAGAGAACCAGTCTGAGTCAGCTTGCCTTTACCTGGCATCGCTTCGGTTTCAATAGTAAGCAGATCACCGCCCACTTCTGTCCACGCCAGACCTGTTACCTGACCAATGCGGTTACTGTCGTCTGCTTTACCATAGTCGTGGCGTTGAACACCTAAGTACTCTTTAAGGTTTTCCATGTTGACCGTCACCGTCTTAAGGTCACTATCAAGCAGGATGTTCTTAACCGCTTTACGACAGATCTTAGAGATTTCACGCTCTAAGCTACGTACACCCGCTTCACGTGTGTAGTAACGGATAATGCCGATGATTGCTGAATCTTCGATGACAATCTCGCCGGCTTTCAGGCCGTTGCGTTGGATTTGCTTATCAACCAGGTGACGTTTAGCAATATTAAGCTTTTCGTCTTCCGTGTAGCCTGACAGGCGAATGACTTCCATACGGTCCAGTAGTGGGCCCGGAATGTTCATCGAGTTAGACGTCGCGACAAACATGACATCTGACAGATCGTAATCCACTTCCAGATAATGGTCGTTAAACGCGTTGTTTTGCTCTGGGTCCAGAACCTCTAGCAGTGCAGAAGAAGGATCACCGCGCATATCTGAAGACATCTTGTCGATCTCATCCAGCAGGAACAGTGGGTTCTTTACACCAACTTTAGACATTTTCTGAATTAGCTTACCCGGCATTGAACCAATGTAAGTACGACGGTGACCGCGGATTTCCGCTTCATCACGTACACCACCCAGTGCCATACGGGTGTATTTACGCCCTGTTGCCGCTGCGATAGAGCGACCTAGCGAGGTTTTACCTACACCTGGAGGACCGACTAGACACAGAATTGGCCCCTTAAGCTTATTGATACGGTTCTGAACCGCTAAGTACTCAAGGATACGTTCTTTAACACGCTCTAGACCGTAGTGATCTTCGTTTAGGATCTCTTCGGCTTTAGCCAGGTTTTTCTTAACCTTAGAACGTTTGTTCCATGGGACACCCAGCATCCAGTCAATGTAGCCACGAACAACGGTCGCTTCAGCAGACATTGGCGACATCATCTTAAGCTTTTGTAGCTCTTGTTCAGTCTTGTCACGCGCTTCTTGAGGCATTTTAGAGTCGATGATTTTCTGTTTCAGAGTTTCAAACTCGTCAACGCCATCTTCACTTTCACCAAGCTCTTTCTGAATCGCTTTCATTTGCTCATTCAGATAGTACTCGCGCTGAGATTTTTCCATCTGCTTTTTAACGCGGGTACGAATGCGTTTTTCAACTTGCAGCAGGTCGATTTCTGATTCCATCTGTCCCATCAGGAACTCCAGACGCTCAGTTACGTCTAGCAGCTCTAGAACAGCCTGCTTATCAGCCAGTTTAAGTGGCATATGTGCAGCGATGGTATCAGCAAGGCGTGCCGCTTCATCAATCCCATTCAGAGACGTCAGTACTTCTGGTGGGATCTTTTTGTTGAGCTTGATAAAGCCTTCAAACTGGTTAATTGCGCTACGGACAATGACTTCTTGCTCACGCTCATCTAACTCTTCAGTCGTTAGATATTCAGCGTCAGCAAAGAAAAATTCGTTTTCGATAAAGTGGTTAATTCGAGCACGCTGCTGGCCTTCAACAAGTACTTTTACCGTACCATCTGGCAGCTTTAATAGTTGAAGGATAGTCGCAACGGTACCAACATCAAACATGTCGCCTTGAGTCGGTTCATCGGTATCCGCTTCTTTCTGCGCTACCAATAACACTTGTTTGTTGTTGTCCATTGCTGCTTCAAGGCAGGCAATAGATTTTTCACGGCCAACAAACAGTGGAATTACCATATGCGGGTAAACGACTACATCTCTTAGAGGTAGTACGGGGATCTCGATACGTTCGGAACGTTCCAAGTTCATATTCTTCTCTCTTCCGCTTAGTCCTATGAGCAGTATATGGGGGCTAATTGGTTGGATTCAATGAAAGAATAAAAAAAAGGGAGTAATTGATTACCCCCTTTCTATCTACTTCAATTTCTGTGAATCAGATTATGATTCAGCGCCCGCAGCTTGATTGTCCGAGTTGCTGTAAATAAGTAGTGGTTCAGACTCACCCTTAATTACTGACTCATCAATCACAACCTTGCTTACGTCTTCCATAGATGGCAGTTCGTACATAGTTTCTAGTAGAACACCTTCGAGGATTGAACGCAGACCACGAGCACCTGTTTTACGCTCCATCGCTTTCTTAGCGATTGCACGTAGTGCGTCTTCACGGAACTCAAGTTCTGAGTTTTCTAGCTCGAATAGCGCTGCATACTGCTTAGTAAGGGCGTTCTTCGGCTCACACAGAATCTGAATCAGTGCGTCTTCGTCCAGTTCAGTCAAGGTAGTTGTCACTGGTAAACGACCAATGAACTCAGGGATCAGACCGTATTTCACTAAGTCTTCTGGCTCTACCTGCATAAACAGTTCGCCAACCGTCTTAGTTTCGTCTTTGGAGCGAACTTCCGCACCAAAACCAATACCTGTACCTGTTGCTACTCGCTGTTCGATAACCTTATCCAGGCCAGCAAAAGCACCACCACAAATAAATAGAATCTTAGATGTATCTACCTGTAGGAACTCTTGTTGTGGATGCTTACGACCACCTTGTGGTGGAACCGATGCAACCGTACCTTCGATAAGTTTCAATAGCGCCTGCTGAACACCTTCACCAGACACGTCACGCGTGATTGATGGGTTTTCAGCTTTACGAGAAATCTTGTCGATTTCATCGATGTACACGATACCACGTTCAGCTTTCGCTACGTCGTAATCACATTTCTGCAGAAGTTTCTGGATGATGTTTTCAACATCTTCACCAACGTAACCCGCTTCAGTCAGCGTAGTTGCGTCAGCCATAGTGAACGGTACATCTAGGAAACGAGCTAGTGTTTCAGCTAGTAGTGTCTTACCACTACCAGTAGGGCCAATTAACAAGATGTTACTCTTGCCAAGCTCGACACCTTCACTCGTCGTATCTCCGTTACGTAAACGCTTATAGTGGTTATAAACGGCTACTGCTAACACTTTTTTAGCGTAATCTTGGCCTATCACGTAGTCATCAAGATGCGCACGAATGTCTCTTGGCACTGGTAGTGCTTCAGACTGCTTCTTCGGCAGAACATCTTTGATCTCTTCACGAATGATGTCGTTACATAGATCGACACATTCATCACAAATATAGACGGATGGACCGGCGATCAGCTTGCGAACTTCGTGCTGGCTTTTGCCGCAGAAAGAGCAGTAAAGAAGCTTACTACTACCGCTCTCTTTGCTTTTATCTGTCATTCGCTAACCTCTTAGCCTTTACTCATATGATTTGAGTGTATATCAATTTAAACCGAATTGCGCTAAACAATTGCTATCAATTATTCACCGCGGTGGTTTAATACAGAGTCAACCAAACCGTACTCTACAGCTTGATCTGCAGACATAAAGTTATCACGATCTGTATCGCGCTCAATCACTTCTAGTGGCTGACCAGTGTGTTCTGCAAGCAGCTTGTTTAGCTTTTGCTTGATAGTCAGAATCTCTTGAGCATGGATCTGAATATCAGATGCCTGGCCCTGGAAACCACCTAGCGGTTGGTGAATCATAACTCGTGAGTTTGGTAGCACGTGACGCTTACCTGGTGCACCACCAGCTAGCAGGAACGCGCCCATTGAACACGCTTGACCCATACACACAGTACTAACATTCGGTTTGATGAACTGCATTGTGTCGTAAATCGACATACCCGCAGTTACGCTGCCGCCCGGCGAGTTAATGTAAAGGAAAATATCTTTATCAGGATTCTCTGACTCGAGGAATAGCAGTTGCGCTACAACCAGATTAGCCATGTGGTCTTCGACCTGGCCTGTCAGAAAGATGATGCGCTCCTTGAGCAAACGAGAATAAATATCGTAAGAACGTTCACCACGGGAAGTTTGTTCAACCACCATTGGTACTAGCGCGTCTAGAATTGGCGACATTGCATTTTTTTCTTGGTAGCTCATATTCTTATGTCCCTAAAATAAATGGCCCGGATGATAAATATCATACGGACCATTGTTAGCAGAATAGTTAACGCTTCGTCAACCTTCTACGCAAGATATTGCTTATTAAGCAGCTGGTTGCTGGTTCATTAGCTCGTTGAAGCTAACTTCTTTTTCAGTAACCTGAGCTTTAGCGATGATAGCGTCGATCGCTTGCTCTTCTAGAGCAACGTTACGCATGTTGTTCATCATCTGCTCGTTTTGCTCGTAGTAAGAAACAACTTCTGCTGGATCTTCGTAAGCAGTTGCCATCTCTTCGATTAGAGCTTTAACTTTCTCGTCGTCAGCTTTTAGTTCTTCAGACTTGATTACTTCACCTAGTAGAAGACCTACTACTACGCGACGCTTAGCTTGCTCTTCGAATAGTTCACGTGGAAGTTGCTGTGCAGCTTCTGGGTTACCACCGAAACGTTGTGCAGCTTGCTGACGTAGAGTACCGATTTCTTGATCGATAAGAGCAGAAGGTACGTCGATTTCGTTTTCTTTAACTAGACCGTCGATAGCTTGCTCTTTGATGCGGTTCTTAACAGCTTGCTTAAGCTCACGCTGCATGTTCTTACGAACTTCAGCTTTAAGAGCTTCAACACCACCTTCAGCAACACCGAACTTAGAAACGAACTCGTCGTTTAGTTCTGGAAGCTCACGAGCTTCAACTTTGTTTACTTTGATAGCGAATTTAGCAGCTTTACCTTTTAGGTTCTCTGCGTGGTAATCTTCTGGGAAAGTCACGTCGATTTCGAATTCCATACCAGCAGTCTTACCTGCGATACCGTCTTCAAAACCAGGGATCATGCGACCAGCACCCATTTCTAGAGGGAAGTTCTCAGCTTTACCGCCTTCGAACTCTTCGCCGTCGATAGAACCAACGAAGTCGATTGTTGCACGCTTACCTTCTTCAGCAGCTTCTTCAACTTCAGCCCAAGTTGCTTGCTGTTTACGTAGAGTGTCGATCATCTCTTCAACGTCTGCGTCTTGAACTTCAGTTGTTGGTTTTTCAACAGTGATGTTCTCTAGACCTTTTAGCTCAACTTCTGGGTAAACTTCAAAAGTTGCGTTAAATACTAGGTCTTCACCTTCTTTACCTTCAACTGGTGCGAAAGTAGGTGCGCCTGCTGGGTTGATTTTCTCTTTAACAATCGCTTCGATGAAGTGACGTTGCATTACTTCACCCATTACGTCTTGACGTACTGCTTTGCCGTACATCTTCGCAACCATTTTTAGAGGCACTTTGCCTTTACGGAAACCATCGAAACGACGGTTTTTTGCGATGTTGCGTAGTTCAGCTGTAACAGCATCTTCGATGTTTGCAGCAGGAACAGTAATGTTTAGACGGCGCTCTAGGCCCTCTAGCGTTTCAACAGTAACTTGCATTATTCATTAACCTCAAAACTGGCTCAGATAACTGAGCTTATGTGCCCTATCCTAGTTCGAACAGGACCCATCCTTGTTTGTACTCTGTGAGTACTCTTTTATAAACCGAGTATCGATAATCGAACAAATCAACTATCGGACTAATTAGCGATATCTTTTCGAACAGTGCCCGTTAAAGGTATCTCCGATTAGCCTCAAGATAAAATTCAGACGCAGCATTCTACCGAGCAGATCGATAGCTGTCGAGCCGAACCCTACGATCGCTGAGGGATTACCCTAAAAACTCACTTAACTGCTAAAAAAAACACCAATATAGCAGCCTTTGTTTCCAGAAATGGGGACATTAATGTCTTTTTCAATGGAAACTAACGTTTTTTTTCAATTAAAGATTAAAAGTCGATCTAAGTCCGGTTTTAGCGCTCAGTTTACCAAGATGAATAAACACATTTGTAACAAAAACCTTTACGCTATAGTTGATTAAAGATGTTTGGCAAGGATGATCATGTTGACGTATCGACGAGGTAAGTTTTATCTGCTTGTTCTGTACGTATTTGCGGTAATTGGTGGTTCAAGCTGGGTTTGGAATTCAAGTGAGACCAGCCTTCTCGCTACGCATAAAGAGCAACTCGAACGTTTCGCGGAGTTTATTTCCAGTAAACTGGACAAGTATGCCCACTTGCCACAGTTAATCGCCAAAGACAGTGAGTTAATTTCTGCGTTGCAGTCACCGGATAATTCAGCACAAATTGAGCTGACTAATCGCTATCTGCAACACATCAATCAAACCATTCAGTCTACTGATGCTTATCTACTTGATGAGTTTGGCAATACTATCGCCTCAAGTAACTGGAACTTAGAACGCTCCTTTGTCGGTCGAAACTATGCCTGGCGCCCCTACTTCTCTAATGCCATTCAAGGCAAGCCTAGCCAATATTTCGCCCTTGGTTCGAGTTCAAAGCAACGGGGTTACTATTTTTCCTATCCGGTAACCTATGCGGCGGAAATCATCGGCGTCATCGTCATCAAAATGGACCTGACCGCCATTGAAGCCAACTGGCAGAATAAGACCAATACCTTCGTTGCTACTGACAGCAACAATGTTATTTTCATGTCGAGTAACGAGAGCTGGTTATTTAAAAGCCTGACCACGTTATCCGAGTCTACCCGTCAGTCGATACTCAACAGTCGCCAGTATCTCGATACACCGATTCGATCTTTTGGCCTCGCTGGCGATTTGTCTCGGGAGCATTCCCATCTGAGAAATCCCGCTTTACCGGGGTTTGAGCATGATTATCTGGTTTCATCACGTCCGCTCGATAAACATAACCTAACCCTGCGAGTACTGACATCTAAAGTGAACTTACTTTGGACAACGCTCAGCTTCTCACTGGTACTCAGTCTGATGTTTGTCATTGCTTACCTCTCGTTTGCTTTGGCTTACCAACGCCAATTAAAAAAACGTCAGTTCGAACAACTGCAGTCTGAAGCCAAACAGAAGCTTGAATTTCTGGTTATGGAACGAACTTCCGAGCTTCAAGCTGAGATCAGTGAAAGGACTAAGACTGAGCAGGCGTTACGTCAGACTCAGGATGAACTGATTCAGGCAGCTAAACTCGCGGTGTTAGGCCAAATGTCGGCGAGCATTAGTCACGAACTCAACAATCCTTTAGCGGCAATTCGTAGTTTCGCTGACAATGGAAAACGTTTTTTGGCCAGGCAAAGTTATGAACGGGTCGATGACAATCTATCGCGTATTTCGGCTCTGACAGATCGTATGGCAAAAATCAGTAATCAACTGCGTTCTTTTACCCGTAAAAGCGATAGTAACGAAGTCAGTAAGCTGGATATAAAGCCTCTGATTTTGTCTGCAAAAGAGCTGTTAGCCGCTCAATGCAAAGCTAAGCAAGTTGATCTCAGACTCGACCTCGAGCAACAACTGCCTAACGTTGAACTCAACCCTATTCAGTTCGAACAGGTCCTGATCAACCTTGTCACTAACGCGATGCAAGCTCTCGAGCAGCAAGATCAGCGCACCATCGAGATCTCAGCGACCGTTTCTGACTCCCATATTGCTATTTTCGTCGATGATAATGGTCCGGGTATCGCTTATAGTGAACAGCATCAGTTGTTTGAACCTTTCTATACAACCAAAAAAAATGGACTCGGGCTGGGACTTTCGATTTCACAACAAATCACCCAGGCAATGGGAGGCACTCTCGATATCGCAGATTCACCACTTGGCGGAGCGCGATTTGTGATAACCCTCCCGGTAGAAGCCTAATCAAGGAATACAGATGTACGACGTTATCTTCATCGATGATGAAAGCGATATTCGCCTCGCGATTGAACAAAGTTTTGAGCTTGAAGATATAAGCGCGCGCTTTTTCGCCAATGCGGAAGACGCCTTGCTAGCGATTAAAAGTGACGGCCTGCCTAAAGTAGTAATTACCGATATCTGCCTACCCGGCCTATCCGGTGAAAATATGCTTGCCAGCATCCTGCATCAGGATCCAGATGTTCCAGTCATACTCATTACCGGGCATGGCGATATCTCAATGGCGGTCAACGCGCTGCGCAACGGAGCATACGACTTTATTGAGAAACCATTCCCGATAGATCGCCTAATCGACACCACCAGACGAGCTCTGGATAAACGTGAATTGACGCTAGAAAATCAAGAGTTAAAGCGTAGCCTTAAAGCCAGCCAGACTCTTGGGCCAAGAATTATTGGTGATACGCCATCTATACAGGTTTTGCGAGACACCATTGTCCATATCGCTGACACCAATGCCGATATATTACTGTTTGGTGAAACCGGGACAGGTAAAGAGCTTTTTGCTCGCTCTATTCATGAACAGAGCCCGCGCCGTGACAATAATTTTGTTGCCATTAACTGTGGCGCTGTGCCAGAGAATCTAATCGAGAGCGAACTCTACGGCCATGAGAAAGGAGCGTTTACCGGAGCAGATGCCAAACGTGTCGGTAAATTTGAACACGCTCAAGGGGGCACTCTGTTCCTCGACGAAATTGAGTCCATGCCACTGCAGGCGCAGATTCGCCTGCTACGCGTTTTGCAGGAGAGAGTTATCGAACGAGTCGGCTCTAATGAGTTGGTCCCGATAGACATACGTGTTATTGCCGCGACCAAGGTCGACCTCAAACAAGCCGCCGCAGAAGGGACTTTTCGTGAAGATCTCTACTACCGCCTTAATGTCGTCACGTTAGATCTTCCACCACTAAGACAGCGCAAGGAAGATATTCCTACCCTATTCCACCACTTCTTGTTGGTCGCAGCGTCGCGCTATGGCAAATCTGCTCCCGCGATTGAAACTCAGCAAATCCATCAGTTGATGAGCCATGATTGGCCGGGTAATGTTCGTGAGTTGAGAAACGCAGCTGAACGTTTCGTCCTGCTAGGACGGCTCTCTCAATTTGGATCCGACCCTACAACAGAAAGCCGCGAGATGAGTTTAGCTGACCAAATGGCAGAGTTTGAGAAAAGTTTGATCGAACAAGCGCTTAACCAGTGCAACGGCAGTATCAAGAAGACCATGGATCGCCTGCAACTGGCACGTAAAACACTCTACGACAAGATGCAAAAATATGGACTGGACAAAAGCAATTACAAAAGTGAATAAAACATTCACCTTTTATTCATGTTAGGCGACGTATCTTTGTCTTATCAAAAGGAAATGATAACCACGAGTTATTAAATTAACTCAACCACTGTCCATAAAACAAAAGGCCCGGATAATGACTTATCCGGGCCTTTTTATATCTCGCGATGAGGTTACTTGGTGATTATCTCAGGTCCCATCAGAGTCGTTGGCAGCCAGGTCGACACCCAAGGTACGTAAGTAACGATAATGAGGAACAGGAACATCACCCCTACCCACGGCAGTGCAGCCTTGACCACCTGCATCATCGACATCTTAGCAACACCGGCGGTAACAAACAGGTTGAGTCCGACAGGCGGAGTAATCATACCAATCTCCATGTTCACTACCATCATAATACCCAGGTGAATCGGGTCGATACCCAGTGCGATAGCGATTGGGAATACAAGAGGTGCAACGATGATTAGCAGACCAGATGGTTCCATAAACTGACCACCGATCAACAGTAGTACGTTAACTACAATCAGGAAGGTAATCGGACCAAGACCAGCAGATAGCATCGATTCCGTAATCATCTGAGGAATGCGCTCTTCGGTCAGTACGTGCTTAAGGATCAGTGCGTTTGCAATGATAAACAGCAGCATGATAGTCAACTTACCTGCTTCGTAAAGCGTGTGTTTAGTATCTTTATGAACAAACGCCTGCACGATTTTTACCAATGCTGGTTTGGTATTTTCCTTATCTGCAAATGGCCCCATATCTTTGTAGATAAAGTTAGCAATCAGGAACGAGTATACTGCTGCAACGGCTGCCGCTTCAGTTGGAGTGAAGATACCACCATAGATACCACCAAGGATAATAACGACGAGCAGTAGGCCCCAGCTTGCATCTTTCGCTGAATCGAACATCTCTTTCCAACCAACAAATGGTTGTTTTGGCAGATTCTTAACACGAGCTGCAATGTAGATAGCGATCATCAGCATTACACCAGCCAATAGGCCCGGGATAACACCACCAAGGAACATACGCCCAACAGAGACGTCCGTTGCCGCCGCGTATACAACCATAACAATCGATGGCGGGATCAGGATACCTAGCGTACCCGCGTTACAGATAACGCCTGCAGCAAAGTCTTTTGAGTAACCGTTTTTGATCATACCCGCGATAACAATACTACCAATCGCCACTACCGTTGCCGGCGATGAACCTGATAGTGCTGCAAACATCATACAAGCAACAACAGATGCCATTGCCAGACCACCACGGAACCAGCCAACCATAGCAATTGCGAAACGGATAATACGTTTAGCCACACCACCAGTAGACATGAAGCTAGAAGCCAGAATGAAGAACGGAATCGCGAGTAGCGTGTAGTGACCAGCAAAGGCATTAAAAAGTGTCTGTGCCACTGAAGCCAATGACGCATCTGAATGCATCATCAGGAAAATAATACTCGATAAACCGAGTGAGATAGCGATCGGCACACCAATAAGCATGAAGCCAATCACCATGACGAATAAAAATAGAATTTCCATGGCTTAGCCCTCCTTGCTGTGGTTGTTATTGTTCTTTGGCTCCATCACTTCGCCAGCGTCTTTGAGTTCTTCTTTAAGAGCTTCTAACTCTTCTTCAGCCTCGTGACCTGCGATGAGACGATCCAACTTGCCAGTAACAATTTGCACAGTGATTTGAGCAAAGCGGAAAGTGAGTAATGCCATACCAATCGGCAGTGCCATATATGGAATGAAGCGTGGTAGTTTCTCGTAACGCTCACCTTCATTTAACCAGTCAGACAAAAACTGCAGCATCTCTGGCATCGGAATATCGTCTGTTTCATACCATGCGCGTTCAGTCGCAAATGGATACCAGTAGTTCCACGAACCAATCAATAGCAAGATAGAAAATGCCAGACAACATGCAGCCGCGATCATTGCGTAGACTTTACGCAGACGCTCTGGTGCGAGGTTAATAATGACATCAACACCGATGTGGAAGTGTTTTTTCACGCCATATGAAGCTCCGACTAACACCATCCAGGCAAACATGAACACTGTTAGTTCAAGAGCCCATAGGATGTTGTCATTAAACACGTAACGGAATATGACATTAGCAAAGGTGAGCAGGGTCATTGCTCCCAAAAAGAACGCAATCAGAGTTTCTTCTACTGCGTCTGTCACCTTGCCAATTCTGGCAAATATAGACTGTTCCATAAGTTACTTCACTTTCTCACAAGAAAAGAAAGGCCCTCTCCCCGATATACCCCGAGAAGAGTTGAGGTATTAAGAGGGCCAAAAAGGTTAGGGGAAATTGTTATTATTTATTTGAAGCTAGTGCCGCTTCAATTAGGTCAGAACCGATATCTTTTTCGAACTTCTGCCATACTGGTTGAAGTGCTGTTACCCACTGTTGACGCTGTTCAGCAGTCAGAGTACGAACCTCACCACCTGCTTCGATGATGTTATTTTTGTTCGCAAGGTTAACGCGTGAAGACTCAGCATTACGTGTAGCCGTAACTTCCTGGATAATCGTGTTTAGCTGTTCACGCTGGTCTTTAGGCAGACCCTTCCAGAAGTCGTTTGAAGTAACAACTAGGTAATCAAGAATACCGTGGTTAGTTTCAGTAATACCGTCCTGTACTTCGAAGAATTTCTTACCGTAGATGTTTGACCAGGTGTTCTCTTGACCATCGATAACTTTAGTCTGCAGACCACCGTAAACTTCTTTGAAAGACATCTTCTGAGGGTTAGCACCTAGCTGTTCGAACTGAGCAACAAGCACGTCAGACGCCTGAACACGGAATTTCAGACCTTTTGCATCTTCAGGAGTTAGCAGAGGCTTGTTAGCAGACATCTGCTTCATGCCATTGTGCCAGAACGCCAGACCTTGCAGGCCACGACGCTTCATCGCGTTTTTCAGCTTTTCACCAGACTCTGAGTTTTGGAAACGGTCAACCGCCTCAACGTCTTCAAACAGGAAAGGTAGATCGAAGATACGGTATTTTTTCGTGAACTTTTCAAACTTTGACAGAGAAGGGGCAGCAAGTTGCACATCACCGTTAAGAAGAGCTTCTAGAACTTTGTTATCATCATATAGAGTAGAGTTCGGGAAAACCTGCATACAAACTTTACCGTTCATCTCTTCGTTCACACGTTTTTCAAGTAATGAAGCCGCGATACCTTTCGGGTGTTTATCTGTATTCGTTACGTGACTGAATTTGATAACGGTTTCACCCGGATCACAGTTCGCCGCAGCGTTAAAACTGGTCACAGCAAGAATAGATGCAGATAGTAGGGTCAATGGCTTAAACATTATTATTCTCCTTGTTAAATGAACAACCCCATCACTGGGTGTTGATATATTTATAAGGGCAATAACTAAGCCAACTTTCAAAAATCAGGTTAATTTCAAATTAATCAAAAACTTAACTTCACCACCTAAATATTTGGCTAGTTTCTAAATCACACTTCTTGAAAAAATGGGTAGATTTCCACCCACTCTATTTTCCGTAACGGGTGAATTCACACATATTTAACAAACGCGCAGCATAAAAACAATGGCAGCCTAAGGCTGCCATTTTTTTGCTACTAAGAGATGAGATGGACAATAAGGAGACGAAATTGCCCATCCCCACTCATTGATGCATGACTCTTATTTCATGCTATGTCTCTAAGCATAGTCCACCATACTCAAATTACTAATAACATTATCAACAAAATAGAGATTAATGGAACTCAATACGTTGCTCTGTCGCGGCATCAAAGAACACTGCCTTTGATAAGTCAAAGTGCAAAGGTGCTATCTGACCTGCAGTTACATCAAACTCAGGAGATAAACGACAAGCCACCTCTTGTTCATTTACTTTAATCATTGCGATTGTGTCAGGCCCAGTTGGCTCTAGCACTTCAAGCATCAAGTCAAGCTTAGTCGTCGCCTGTGATTCCTGATTCTCACTGTCAGTAATGTGCTCAGGACGCAGACCAATCACGACCTCTTTGCCATCTTGCTCACGCATAGATGCTGGCAGATTAATGTGATGTTCCTGACCGTTACTGCCCTTAACCTTAATCACCGGGTTATCCTGAGCATCTAAATCAACCATGGTCTTAATAAAGTTCATTGATGGAGAGCCCATAAAGCCAGCTACAAACATATTGTTTGGCTTGTTGTAGATCTCCTGTGGTGTACCTAACTGCTGCAGTTCACCATCTTTCATTACCGCAATACGATCAGCCAGGGTCATAGCTTCAATCTGATCGTGAGTAACATAAACGATCGTCGTATTAAGCTGCTGGTGAAGGCGCTTAATCTGGTGACGCATTTCCACACGCAATTTGGCATCCAGGTTTGATAGCGGTTCATCAAATAAGTAAAGCTTAGGGCGACGTGCAAGTGCACGACCCATCGCGACACGCTGACGTTGACCACCAGACAACTGAGAAGGTTTACGATCTAACAGGTGATCAATTTGCAGCATTGCCGCAACGCGCTCAACTTCAGCATCAATCTCCTGCTTCGGCATCTTGCGGATCTTCAGACCAAACTCGATGTTGCCGCGAACTGTCATATTCGGGTACAGGGCGTAAGACTGGAATACCATCGCAATATCACGGTCTTTCGGTTCAACCTCTGATACGTCATTACCGTCGATAACAATCTCACCAGAGCTGATGTTTTCAAGGCCGGCAATGGTATTCATCAAGGTAGATTTACCACAACCCGAAGGCCCAACCAGGATCAGGAACTCGCCTGAATCAATGTTAATGTCGATACCCTTTAAGGTCTCTTGCTCCGCTTTCGGGTAGGTTTTACGGATCTGTTTAAGTTCGAGTGTTGCCATGATAATTATCCTTTTACCGACCCAGCCGTGAGGCCGCGAACAAAGTATTTTCCTGCTAATACATAAACTAATAGTGTTGGTAGCGCCGCGATAATCGCTGCTGCCATATCAACGTTGTACTCTTTGACACCAGTACTGGTATTAACCAAGTTATTGAGCGCAACGGTTATTGGTTGAGTTTCTGAGCCTGAATAAACCACCCCAAACAGGAAGTCATTCCAAATCGCTGTGAACTGCCAGATCACCGTCACCATGATGATTGGCGTTGAGATCGGTAACAGAATCTTGAAGAAAATCGTGAAGAAGCCTGCACCATCCAACTTAGCCGCTTTAACCAGCTCGTCAGGGATACTGATATAGAAGTTGCGGAAGAACAGTGTCGTAAACGCCATACCGTAGATAACGTGAACAATCACTAGTCCAGCAGTGGTATTCGCCAAACCTAACTTGCCAAGTACTGCAGCCATTGGCAGAAGAATGACCTGGAACGGAATGAAACAACCGAACAACAATAGGCTGAAGAACAGATTAGAACCACGGAATTGCCATTTGGTCACAACGTAACCATTAAACGCTCCCAATAGAGTTGAGATAGCAACTGCTGGAATAACCATCTGGAAAGAGTTCCAGAAGTAACCTTTAACACCTTCACACTTAACCCCGGTACAAGCACTGTCCCATGCTTTAAACCAAGCGTCGAACACCCACTCAGTAGGTAAACTCATTAAATTACCCGCTTTAATGTCCGGCAAGGTTTTAAATGAGGTAATGAACATTACGAACAGTGGCATCAGGTAAACCAGACAGAAGAACACCAGTGTCGAATAGATAAATAGTCGAGAGAAATTCACACTACGCATCATGATTTTTTCTCCCTAAGTTCTGAGTACAGATAAGGTACTAAGATGGCTAAGATACCTGCTAGCATCATCATCGCACTCGCCGCACCAAGGCCAATCTGACCACGAGTAAATGAGTGTGCATACATAAATAGTGCAGGTAGATCTGATGAGTAGCCCGGTCCGCCAGCAGTCATCGCTGTTACCAGGTCAAAGCTCTTGATTGCAATGTGCGAAGTGATAATCACCGCACTGAAAAACACCGGACGCAGACACGGCATGATAATTTGCCAGTAAATGGTTGGTAAGCTTGCGCCGTCAATTTGCGCCGCTTTGATGATCGATGAGTCAATACCACGCAGGCCGGCTAAAAACATCGCCATAACAAAGCCTGAAGACTGCCACACCGCCGCAATGACCAGGGTATAAACCGACATATCGGAGTTCACCAGCCAATCGAATTCGAACTCGGTAAAGCCCCAGTCCCGCATTAGTTTTTCGATACCCAATCCAGGGTTAAGAATCCACTTCCACGCTGTACCTGTCACGATGAAGGACAACGCCATTGGATAGAGATAGATGGTACGGATCGCCCCTTCCTGACGGATATTCTGATCAAGGAAAATAGCTAAAGCCAATCCTAAACCAATTGCCACCAGCATAAACAGCAGGCCGAAGATACCTAGGTTAGTGATTGAAGTGATCCAACGGTCGTTTTCCATCAGCTTTTCATACTGAGCAAAGCCCACAAAGTTAAAGCTTGGCAGAAAGCGCGAGTTGGTCATTGAAAGTGCCGCCGTCCAGAAGATGTAACCATAGATACATACCACAGTTACAAGAACAGTCGGGGCAAGAACGATTTTCGGTAGCCAATGCTGAAGTCGGTCGCCAAGGTTAACCTTTGCTTGTGACTTCTTATCAGACCGATTGACAACATGCTCCATAACGAGTCCTTACGTCATAAGACCCAAATCAAAATCCTGATCAGGTAATAGAGAAAAGGGCAGACAGGCTCCCCACAAGCCTGCCTGCCCTTTGGGGGTGTACTTAAACTAGCGAAGTTTAAATTGCTGCTTTAACGGCCTTAGCAAGTTTTTGAGCTGCTTGCTTTGGATCCGCGCTGTCATCATTGAAGAAGTTTGTTACTACGTCATAGATAGCACCTTGCGCATAGCTGGTAGTCGATAGACCGTGAGCCATACTTGGCACCAGGTCACCAGACTTAGCACTTGCTTTGAAGGTTGCCATTGAATCCAGTGCACACTGGTCAAATTTCGACATATCCATATCTAGACGAACCGGAATCGAACCTTTGTTGAGGTTGAATACTTCCTGGAAATCTTTAGTCAGGATGGTACGAGCAAGATCTTGCTGCGCTTTTTGGTTGTCTTTGTTGCTTAGCTCGAAGAAAGCGAAGCTATCAATGTTGAAGGTAAACTGGCCATCAGTACCCGGAGCCGGCGCACAGATGTAGTCTTTGCCTGGTACTTTGCCTGCTGCAGTAAATTCACCTTTTGCCCAGTCACCCATGATTTGCATCGCCGCTTCACCATTGATAACCATAGATGTTGCTACGTTCCAGTCACGACCCGGAGAGTTTGAATCGATGTAGTCACGAATCTTCTTGAATTTAGTGAATACCTCAACCATTTTGTCGCCCGAAAGAACACTCATATCCAGGTCAACAAATGCTTTGTTGTAGTCTTCACTGCCAAGTACATCAAGTGCAACCGCTTCAAATACTGTCGCGTCCTGCCAAGGCTGACCACCGTGTGCCAGAGGTACATAACCCGCGGCTTTGATCTTGTCTGCAGCAACGAAGAACTCATCCAGAGTCGTTGGTAGTTCTACGCCCGACTTCTTAAGTACTTCAGGGTTAGCCCAAATCCAGTTCACACGGTGCACGTTGACTGGCACAGCAACATACTCGCCATCGAACTTCATTACCTTAGTAACCACTGAAGGTAGGATGTCATCCCACTTTTCCTGCTGACCAGTGCTATCAAGAGACGTTAGGAAACCAAGGCCGCCCCACTCCTGAATGTCATGACCTTTAATCTGAGCTGCAGATGGTGGATTACCTGACACTGCACGCGTTTTCAATACAGTCATCGCAGATTCACCGCCGCCACCAGCTACCGCGAAATCTTTCCAAGTATGGTTCTGCTCTTCTAGCATCTCTTTAAGAACCGCCGCAGATTTTGCCTCGCCGCCCGCAGTCCACCAGTGAAGTACTTCAACTTCGCCAGCATTTGCAACGTTAGCAGCAGACAAGAGAGAAAGGGTAAGTAGGGTTTTATTAAGTTTCATTATTATCTTCCATGTATTGGATTAGACATTCAGGCCAACAGCTCAATGACCCCAAGCGTTCTTGCTTGTACTATTGAGAGTCTATCCAATTAGAATTTTTAGATTGAAACAAACGGTAAAGGCAATGTAACAACAATGTTACATTAGACCTCTAAGGTCGGTGGGATATAGATTTGCGCGCGCAAACCTTTTCGTGGCAAGTTATCAATAATGAGATCTCCGCCATGTCCGTGGAGGATATTGCGGCAGATCCCAAGCCCTAAACCATGGCCGTTGTCATCATCCGCCAGCCTGAAGTAAGGTTCAAAAACCGCCTCTAACTTATCTTGTGGAATACCCGGCCCCTGATCTTCGATAACCACACTGATCCAGTCAGGGTTAGTAATAATCTCTATTTCAGCGCTTTGACCATACTTAACGGCATTATCAACCAGGTTACTAATCACTCGCTTAATCGCTAATGGCTTAGCGACAATCGGCTCCATCTCGCAAGGAGTAAACTTAACCGTCTGTTGATGCTGATTAAACGGCTCAACCACGCTCAAAATCATTTCGTTGAGATCGATATAGGCGTTGTTCTCGTGCAAATCGGTATCACGCACACATTGCAGCGCACCTTTAACCATCATCTCCAGTTCATCAAGGTCGCGATTGAACTTATTGCGCTTTACATCGCTTTCTAGCAGCTCCGCTCTTAACCTTAAGCGGGTAATCGGGGTTTTCAGGTCATGGGAGATAGCAGAAAAAAGATGTTCTCTATCCGAGACATAACGTCGAATCCTTTGCTGCATGCGATTGAAAGCACGAGTGGCCGTCACCAGCTCACTTGCCCCCTCTTCCTTAATCGGAGCCTGATCGATATCCATACTCATTTCGTTGGCAGCCTTGGCCAATCGCTTGAGCGGTTTAACCTGCCGACGGACTAGCAAATAAGTCAGCAGCAGTAAAATAGTGGTCGAGAAGATCAGAAACAGCACTTGCTCGCGGCCAATCAAAGTATCATCAAGGGTAACGTAAGGTGCTGGTAACAAGGCCGCAATATAGACCCACTCGTGGGTGGCGAGCTCAATTTGCACCACTAGGATAGGTGGATCTATGGGATTAAGCGTTAGGGTGTGATGTGCCCATGACTTAGGTAAATCGTGCAGATAGATATCATTCTTTAGCAGACGCAGATTGTCTGGGTGGGAAAAATCGACCTCTATCGACTCCACCTTAGGCAACTTTTTAGCCAAGACACTTTCGATTGAGTTAAGCGACGCCAGCTTTAATGGCGTATCCTCAATCGGCTCGACAATTAATCGCTCTTTGTTAAAAGAGACGAAAAAGCGTGTTCCGCCCATATTACGAATCTGATCCAATACTATATGTCGATATCTGACTGGTAGTGACTGAAAGAAGTTAACCGTGGATGCAAACATATTCGCCATGCTTTCTGACGCATCGCGAATACCTGCTAATTCCTTCTGTTTCGACTCGGCATACCAGATGGTTGTAGCGACACCCTGAGCCAGCACTACCGCTAAGAGTGTCAGACCAAGTGTGCGACTAACCAGAGAGTTAGGCTTGAATTGGCGTAACCAGGAGATAACTTTATTGCTCATAACTCACAGGTACCGCGAGAATATATCCGTTGCCACGCATGGTCTTAATGTAATGAGGAAAGCGAGCACTATCGCCTAACCTTTGACGCAGACGGCTCAACTGAACATCGATTCCACGTTCGAACGGCAACGCTTCTCTGCCACGAGTAGCAAACGAGATAGTATCGCGATCCAATACTTCATTAGGGCGTTTGAGGAACAGCATCAACAATGCAAAGTCACTACCCGATAAGTCGTGCGATTGTTGGGTTTCCAGGTGGGTAATTCGATGAGCTAAAGGATCCAGTTGCCAATCGCCAAACACTATCGTCTTGGCAGTCGCACTAGCCGGCAACTCTTCGGACACATTCACTCGACGTAACACAGCTTTAATTCGCGCGTTGAGATGACGAGGATTAAATGGCTTAGCGATATAGTCATCGGCGCCGATTTCGAGACCAATGATTTGGTCAGTATCATCCGAAACAGCGGTCAGCATGATAATCGGGACTGAAGAGTGACGGCGCACTTGCTGACATAAGGTGAAGCCATCATCACCAGGCAGCATAACATCGAGAAGAATCAGATCAGGATACCCCTGTTGCTCAAGAGTCGCTTTCATCTGCTCACCGTCGTTAACAGCATCAACCTGATAACCTTGCTTAGTCAGGTATTCTTCCAACAATTCACAAATCTCTTGATCATCATCGACTACGAGAATTTTAGCTGACATATACCTACTACCTATTACTAAGCCAAATTAATTAAAGTGCAGTGTAATCACATCTTATTGATGCTCTTATAAGATATTACTTAGAATTTGAACCCCTTGCGGACTCACATCACATCTTATTAACAAAAATCGTACAGTTGAATCTCCTAATATACAACTTTGGGTCTAAGCTAAAACAATAAAAAACTCTTTTTACGGCTAGGCTTATGATGAAAACAATGGCGAGAAAATCTATCGATTTTCACTTCTCGTTAGCTTCATTACTGTTGTTTTCACCTCCCTTTTCCTTGCAGTCCAATAGCACAGGTTACTAATTTGGTGATGACCCTAACTCGCAAGTTACTGCTAATTATCATTGTTTTAACTCTGGTTATCTTCGCTGGGACGGGGAGCTATATCGTCGGTTTTTCGGAGCGGGTTCTCAAAGACAAATTGCACCAGCAACTCAGTGGTTCGTTGGAATTAACGGAAGGGATCATTGACGGTTATAACCAGACAATGG
Organism: Vibrio brasiliensis LMG 20546; assembly: GCF_000189255.1. Lineage (GTDB taxonomy): Bacteria > Pseudomonadota > Gammaproteobacteria > Enterobacterales > Vibrionaceae > Vibrio > Vibrio brasiliensis. The sequence goes on from NZ_AEVS01000104.1 coordinate 63,572, forward strand.
CATCACTTGTGACACTCAATGCAAAAAATCGCAATATCATCAAGGCTTTACAATCAGACGATAATCAGGGAATTACTCAACTACTCGATGACTCGATAACAACCAGCCAGTTTATCAACTACATCTTCATCATCGATATCGATGGCGATATCTTCTCTGTGTCCAGTACCGACTATCTTAATCATCAATTTGACGGCCAACGATGGCTGAAGTCAGGCGTGTTTGACAACGATCGTCTATCGCCACTATTTACCCGCGAAACAGTGATTAGCACACCGAGTCCGGACCCCTTTCTCAACAAGCCAACAGAGACTCTGGTTTCACAATGGTTCGTTAGCCCAATCATTGCGGACGACAAAGTTATCGGCTGGGCTCTACTCTCGTTTGACTGGCAAGCAAGTATGCTTGAACTGCTCAACACCGCGTATGCGCGCCTAGAAACCGCCCATTACCCGATTTCCCAAATCGCGGTTACCGATGACGTCAGTAAATATTCTCAGGCATCGGTAGGAAGAGTCCCACCAAATATTGCTACGCTAGACGCCAGCAAAAATATGTTCTTTAGTCAGGCTAACTACCTGATCACGGTGACGTTTAATGCAGCAACAGCATTGAAAGGTCTCGACGATATTAAGCAGGCCATGATGATAATTTTTGCCATTGCCGCAGCTCTGTTGACATTTTCTATGTGGTTTACCCTTAGAGCCTCTATCATTAAGCCAATCGATTCTCTTACTAAACATATTTTATCCCTCAGCTCTGAGGGAGAAACTCATCGGTTGCCCAAATCGAACAATCGAGAGATGAACTCTATTGTCACGGCGATAAATCAACTGTTACAACAATTACAAAACAACACCATCTCTCTACAGCGACTCGATGAAGAGATCGACCTAAAGCGTCAGTCGGAACAAACACAGACCTTACTCAGCCAAAAGCTCGAGGCAATCTTAGATACGGCTGCTGACGGTATTGTTACCATAGACAAGCAAGGCAGGATTCTCAGCTTTAACCAAGCCGCACAAATGATGTTTGGTTACACCGAACAGGAAGCAATAGGCATGCCGGTAGAAGTTCTTATGCCTGCAACTGAAGCCGCCAGACATCAGGGACATATCGAAAAATACCTTGCAACAGGGAAAGGGAAAATAATTGGTGTTACCGATCAGGATGGCCGTCTGGGACGAGAACTTCAGGCGATCAATAAACAGGGGCATACCTTCCCTATTTTGCTCTCGATAGCTCGGGTAGAAACCGCCGATGGGATACTGTTTTCAGGCTTAATCAAGGATATCTCAATCCAGAAACAAGCTGAATTGGCCTTAATCACGGCCAAAGAACAGGCTGAACAGGCTGCCAAATCGAAAAGTGAATTTCTTGCCGTGATGAGTCACGAGATTCGTACACCGATGAACGGTATTATTGGCATGCTCGACCTTTTGCTGGAAAACGACCTCAATAACTCGCAGTCCCATCAGGCCTATCTTGCTCATAGCAGCGCCTTATCACTGCTGGCGCTACTCAATGACATTCTCGACTTTTCTAAGATCGACGCTAATAAGCTCGAACTGGAGCAGCAACATTTTAATCTCAGGCATATGCTGGGCGAGTTTGCCGAATCGATGGCGGCAAGCTTAACCAATCCTAATGTCGAAATCATTCTCGATACAATAGAGGTTGAACACTCAATGGTGCTCGGTGACAGCACCAGAATCAGACAGATTTTTGCCAATCTGGTCAGCAATGCGCTCAAGTTTACCGAACGTGGCGAGGTTGTGATTACCGCTAAGCTCAGCGAACATGATGCAAACACTTGGCGACTTGATGGGAGTATTAAAGACTCAGGTATCGGTATCCCCTCAAGTAGGATTAACTCTCTGTTTGATAAGTTTAGTCAGGTTGATGCTTCCACCACGAGACGCTACGGTGGCACCGGGCTTGGGCTTGCGATAGTCAAAAAGCTCTGTCAAATCATGCATGGTGACGTCGATGTCACCAGTGAAGTCGGTATGGGCAGTGAGTTCTCTTTTCACATATTTGTCGGCAAGTCTAATCAGGCAACCCAAGTCATTCCAAGCATCGATATTTCGCAGCTGGAAATCTTGGTCATTGATGACAATGCGATTAACTGCGAAGCCATTGTTCGCCAGATGCAGTACTGGGGAGCGAAAGCGATAGCGGCACCATCTGCTGCAGAAGCTATGGAATTATGTCAGCGCAGGTATGATGATCAGTTACCCATGTTCGATATCGCCTTTGTTGACATGCAGATGCCTGATGTTGACGGTATAGAGTTATCTAAAAAATTTCAGCAGCACCTTGCTACCAAAACGATAAAACTCATCATGATGACTTCCATCGAATCGATCTCTCAACAAAACGAGTTCCAAAAACTTGGCTTTAGCGGTTACTTCGTTAAACCGGCGACTACGCACGATCTGTTCAATGCCTTAAAAGTGATTGCCAGCCCAGACTTTTCACCAGGTCATAAGCTCGTGACCCATAACTTAATCTCTGCGATGGCGCCAGAGAAAGAGCCAGAGGTGTTATTGGATTCAGAGCTTAAGTTACTCGTCGTCGAAGATAATCGGGTCAATCAGATCGTAATAACCGGCATCTTACAGAAACTAGGGTTGCAAAGTACCATTGCCGAGAATGGTAAAGAGGCTATCGAGGTACTGTCTGGAGATGCTAATTACGATATTGTTTTGATGGACTGTCAAATGCCGGTGATGGACGGGTATGAAGCAACCCACCGGATACGAAGTGGCGCCAGCGGTGACCAAGTCAAAAACATTCCTATTATAGCGTTAACCGCGAATGCGATGGAAAGTGACCGTAACGCCTGTAAAAAAGCGGGCATGAATGACTTTCTGACCAAACCCGTCAATCGGGATTTACTCAAAAAGAAATTGTCTGTCTGGAGTGAACAACACTAGGAAGAACAACTGAGCGACATATCTTTGCCCCAAGCAGGCGGTAAGTCGGCATATTTGCTCATTTCAGGCTGTTCATCAAACGGGTATTTGAGCAGATCTGACAACCTTTGCACTTCACTGAAATCACCCTGCTCTGCCTGGTCAATCGCTATCTGTGCAAGATAGTTTCGCAAAATGAACTTTGGGTTAACCCTGCGCATAGCCTCACATCGTTGTCGGTCAGAAATCACTTCTCCGCTAGCGGTTAACTCTTGCTGACAACGCTCAAGGTAGTGAGTCAGCCACTGGGTTGCGAGCTGTCGGTCAGCAAACAGATCCAGCACTCTGTCAATTCCATCAATATCAATTGAAGAGAGCTCACGTAAAAAACGCGTGTAATCAATCTGCTGTTTATGCAGCAAATCAAACATAGTGCTAAACAGGCGCGTATCGCTCTGTTGCTGACTGTTGATCCCTAACTTTGCACGCATTAAACGACTAAAGTGGTGACCCAGACAAGGCTCAAAACGCGCTAAGATTTGTTCCAGCATCTCTCTGCAAATCAACGACGACAGGCTATGAGCTAAGGCGGTTAAATTCCACAGCGCAATTCGCGGCTGTTGGTTGAAAGCATAACGCCGTTGATAATCGGAGTGATTACATACGTAGTCAGGGTTGTAGTCATCTAAAAAGGCAAATGGACCATAATCAAATGTCTCACCAATAATCGACATATTATCGGTATTCATTACCCCGTGAGTAAAACCATACGCTTGCCAGTAGGCGATCATTTCGGCAGTGCGCTCAATAACCTGTTCAAACATCGCCTGATAAGGCTGTTCACTATCCAAAGCCGAAGAGAAGTGCCACTCTATCACCTTGTCTGCAAGCAGCTTCAATTCGTCAAATTGCTCGCTATAGAAGAAGTGTTCAAAGTGACCAAAACGGATATGAGTCGGTGACATGCGCAGTAACAGCGCGCCCTGCTCGCTTTTATCTCGATAGACAAGCGTATCACTGACTAACATGCCCAATGCTCGCGTAGTTGGTATACCCAAACCTGCCATCGCTTCACTACAAAGGTATTCACGGATCGTTGAGCGTAATACTGCCCGCCCATCTCCCGCTCTCGAATAGGGTGTTACACCGCAACCTTTAAGATGAAGGTCAAATATCTCGTCACGATGATTGGTTAATTCCCCGATTAGCAATCCACGCCCATCGCCCAAATCAGGGTTGTAGACACCAAATTGATGTCCCGCATATTTCATCGCCAGGGGTGTATTTTCCAGACTCTTCTCGCCAGTTAATAAGCGTTTCAATTCACCATCTGGAGCCTGTTGAGGTAGTCCAAACTGGTTAGCAAAATGACTGTTCCAAACCACCCAACGTGTGTTGTCTAACGGTTGAGGAACAACCTTGGTGTAAAAAACGGCAGGCTGTGCAGCATAGCGGTGAGAAAACATTGACGGCGAAAACATATACAAACCATTAACAGTATAAGTCTCTGTGAAACTAGCACAGCCATCAGGTGGGATCTAGAGGCGCCTTGATTTAGAAATCTATGAAGTAAGTGATCACTTAGCAACCAAGGCTTACCACTAAACTAAAGGATACTAAAGACGCAAACAATTCCGATTAACGAAAATAGGCAGGTACGGCTGATGACGCCAAAGTTGGAAGGATGAATCATTTCTTGATGCTGCATAGGCCACTCTCTCTTTTGTTACATAGTCATTACAATATGATGAAATTTCACGCTATGCACAATGCATACAAAGATTAAATTTTTATGACAACCATCCATTTTCTGAATTATCCATAAAGCCACTATGGATAATTAGAACAATAGGGGGTAAATCACTAAAAAGTGTACGCCGTTCGTATACACTTAGTTGAACAAAAAAATGATGTATACTGTCAGGAGGCTTTGATGACGATATTTTTAAAAAAATTCTCGCTTCATCATATATTTACTGTTTTAGCAGGTATTCCACTTATCCTTGCACTAATGATGGCTGTAGAGCTTTCACTCAGCCAGAAAAACACCGTGGAACAGGCTAATACAGATAAAGAGATCATCCAACTCACGTTGCTATACGATAATCTTGCCCACAATCTTGCCGTGGAGCGTGGCTTAACTGCTGGTGTTCTTGGCAGTAAAGGGGCCGCCGAGCAGGTTGCTAAACTCAAAGCTCAACGAACCATTGCAGATCAACACATTGCTGCTTTTAAGGCATTCAACCCACACTATATCTCGACTGATTTAGCCACCAAACTTAAGCAAACTATCCTTTCTGAGCTATCTCAAATCAACGATATTCGTAGTCAGGTTGACCAACTAGCACCACAAAGATCCCCTTTCGCCTACTACTCTAACCTGAACCAACTCGCGATCGATAATGCTTCGCTATTGGTATCAGGGGTCACCAATGCGGAAACCACCAAGTTGGGTAACTCGTTAACCTCGATCATGACGATTAAAGAGAGAGCAGGACAGGTCCGCGGCGCGCTTAACGGTGCATTTGCCAGAAAGCAATCTTCTCCAGGTCAGTACACCGCGATTGAAAACTACCTTAACTCAGGCAAGTACAGTGAACGACTAGCAACGTTGACCATGCCTAGAGAGTACTTAGTACAGTTTGATAACGCTAAACAAAATCCAATCTGGAAGCAGGTAGAAGAGATTCAGGACAAATACCTTGCCCAGAAAGACAGTCTGGCAAATCTGCAAGGTCCTTCGGCTCTGTCTTGGTTTGGCGCTGCGACTGAACGAATCAAACTCGTCAACAAGATTCGTAATAGTCTGGTAGAGCAAATGACTACGATAGTAACTGAACAAGCCAATGCTGCGATGTGGCAAATGAGTATTATGATTGCAACAACCCTTTGTTTGGGCGTTGTGCTGATTGGTGGCCTCATCGTGAGTCTAAGCAGCCTGAAAAGTCGAGTTGGAGAGCTTACCTCTGAGTTGGCACATATGTCTGATACCAATAACCTCAGTGTGGTTCTCAATGCTGATGGCAAAAACGAACTGTCGCAAATCTCTGTCAGCGTTAATGGCTTAGTCGCCAGCATCAAGAACCTGTTACTACGCGTGACGGACAGCAACAGCCACAGTAATGAAAGGCTGGCACAAATGGTTCAAGGCGCAGATGACCTTGGTGACAGTAGTCGCGCCACCGCCGATAAATGTAGCAATATCGCAACCGCGATGACTGAACTTTCGCAGTCGAGCCTCGAAATTGCCGCTTCTTCTGAACGCGCGCTTGAAGAAACGGAACAGATGACCAATAAAGTACTGACTTGCCAGCAACAAAGTCAGTCTTCCTATGACATTGTTCAGGCTCTGGTTGACCAGATAGAGCAGACTCAAACCTGTATGTTGCAGCTTGAGCAAGATGCACAAAGTGTCAGCAAGATTGTCGAAACCATCAATGGCATTTCCGAACAAACCAACTTGCTCGCGCTTAACGCAGCGATCGAGGCAGCGCGTGCCGGTGAGCATGGTCGCGGCTTTGCGGTAGTATCATCTGAAGTGAGAGACCTTGCCCAGCGAAGCAAAGAAGCGACGGAACATATCTCTCAGCTGCTGGGTAACATTACCAATAACACCCAAACCGCAGTAAGCAACATGCATAAGAGTCGTGAAGCCACTGACTCAACATTCAACTCTGTCTCTGAGGTAAACAGCAGTGTATCTCAGCTTGAAGCTTTGATTGAAACCGTTAACGAGCATATCACCACCATTGCTAACTCTACGGTTGAACAATCTAAAGCAAGTGAAGCCGTGGATAAGGATGTCGATGTGTTGACTGAAATTGCCCAGACGACCGGCCACCTTGCCGACACAATGAATGAGATTGTAACCAGTTACCGGGAAGAGGTTAACGAAGTCAACGAGCAGTTGCAGGAGTTTAAACTCGCTTAAAGCAAGTATAAAAAAGTGGCCAAGTGCCACTTTTTTTATTTCTGTAAACTCAATGAGATACGTACAAAGTCACCGTCTTCAAACTCTACTTTGTGTTCAAACAGAGAGGAGGAATAGATGGTGCGCATAAAGGTATGCTTCTCGCCATGCGTACCACGGAACAACATTGATATATCCGCAACCAGACGGTTACGATTATTAAAGTGAGCGTTTAGATCCGTTGATAGCACGCACAGTAAACAGCCTTTAGGATTATGCTTAAGGTCGACCTTTTGTGGGCTCGACACCAGTACCGTAGTGTTCAGTTCCCTTTCTAAGGTATTAACCAACAATAAAAAGCTATCCAGATGAGGTAGTTCATCCCCTTCAACCGGCGTCAGTAGATTTCCGAGCAAGGCTTCCATATCAAGGCGCTGCGCTCGGGCATGACTGACCAACGAACGAACTTTCTTCTTAAACGGCTTGTATTTCTTACTGTTTGCCGCCTTATTCAACCATGCCGAGAGAATATCGTTAACATCAGAACGAGATTTTCGAGTCAAAGCCAAAGCAGAATGGTTAGTGCGCAAATGCAGCAAAGCGTGAAGAGCGAGTTCAGCTAATAGCGGCTCAAACTCAGGTTTAATTTTAGTATGGATACTGCGCATTTTTAACTAAAGATGGGTACTCAGTTTGAACTAGACTAAAACGGAAACGTTAGAGGAGCGACATGCTACCGAAAAGCACAGCTTATGTACAGAGAGCATATTAAATCGGTTGAAATAGACTCACTTTGACGTGATGTGTCACGCTATAAACTAAAGCAAACCAGTTCACCTATCTCCACACTTACTGCACATTTCGTCAGTAACATTGCTACTTATACACTCAGTTATAAGTGGGAATTACAGGATGAATAGTCACAGAGACCGTCTATCAATACTATTTATTTGTTTACTCAGCGGCTGCAACGGTGGCGATTCTGATTCAGTAACCGACAGCCAGTTATCACAAACGGCTGGTGCATTGAATTGGGAGTCTGCCATCAACTTTTGTCAATCTCTGGATTACGCTGACTATAGCGATTGGCGACTACCGAACATTAAAGAACTGCATAGCATCGTCGATTACTCCCGCTCGCCTGACACTAGTGGCTCAGCGGCTATTGACCCAGTATTTTTCTCGACCGAAATCATCAATGAAGAAGGTCAGACTGATTACCCTTATTATTGGAGTAGCACTACCCACCTGTCCGATTCGGGTTCAACCGCCAATGCCGCCTATATCGCGTTTGGTAGAGCTCTTGGCTATATGGATGGAGAATGGAAAGATGTCCACGGAGCAGGCGCACAAAGAAGCGACCCAAAAACAGGGGACGCCAGTGACTACCCTGAAGGCCACGGTCCCCAAGGTGACGCGATCAGGATTGAAAACCATGTCCGATGCGTCAGGGATGATAGTACTGTGTCTACTCCTTCCTATATCATTGTCGATACAAATCAGACAACCAGTACCACATCTACCTTTGGTGAGGACTCGGATTACGCTGGAACTCAACCCTCTTATTCAGCAAGCAGTAGCGATGTAACAGAAGACAATAACACCGGGTTAATGTGGCAAAAAGATATGGGTTCTAAAGTGAGTTATAGCGACGCATTGAGTGGCGCTGCTGCTTCAACCCTCGGTGGTTACACTGACTGGCGACTGCCTACGATCAAAGAGCTGTATTCACTTATTCTATTTTCAGGTGAAGATGCTACCTCGTGCACTGGCTCAGCAGATGACTGTACAACAGAGAAATTCATCGATACTAGCTACTTCGATCAACCTTATGGCGATACAGACAGTGGAGAAAGGGTCATTGATGCTCAGACATGGAGTAGCTCCGAGTACGTTAGCACCACAATGGACGGTGATGACACCGTGTTTGGCGTTAACTTTGTCGACGGAAGAATAAAAGGATACGGCACATACGATGGAGCCAGTGGCAGTGATAAGCTGCTCTATGCTCGATATGTTCGCGGAAGCGCTGACTATCAATCTTCAACTTTTGTTGATAACTCAGATGGTACCATCACTGACAACGCAACCGGATTAATGTGGCTGCAATACGACAGCGGTTATCTTACATCTGATGACTAAGGTAAGCTTCAGGCGGTGCTCTGAGGTTACAATCACCGCCATAACTTGTGACTGTTCAGTTTAGTATTCCAGAGTACCGCGTATTGGGTAGTTATTACTCGGATCTCGAATCCAGGCCAGACCCCGACTTAATGCACCCAACTCCGGACGTACAAATGGATTATTCGAAATGTCCACCACGTGCAGAGCGCCCTGCTCATTGACGATAAACAATCCTGGTTCAGCAAAGTTATGATCTGTCTCCTGTTCAGAACGTGGCTCAGAAATATACAGCCCTAGTAGCTGCATTTGCGACTGAGTTAATCCAAACGCGATGGGAAATGAGATATCCAGCTTTTCAAGGTGCTCCATCAATTGCGCTTTCGAGTCTCCACTAACAGCAATAATGCCCACGCCCGCATCAGCAAATGCCTGCTGGTAACTTTCTAGTTCATTCAGATACTTTGTGCATAGCGGGCAATGTTTGCCTCGGTAAACAAAGACAGCTTGCCAGGTCATTCCTTCTTGCGGCTTAGCGATCTCTACCGTGGTGTTATCTAAACGAGTCGCGCTTATATTTGGAAACGCCTCCCCTGCTTTCAACTTTACTGAATGTCCCATTCCATCTCTCCTAATGATGAGTTATCGCTACGCCTTGATCCAGTTAAGCAAAAAGCCTAGTGAATGCAAACGCGCAGCGAACGAATTCAATCAAACGTATTACTTAAGTGTAATAACAGAACATTATGCAATTGATAATTTATGATAATTTCTTTTTTAAAAACAAACACTCTATTCTGAGCTCACTTCCTGCTCACGCTTTAAATGCTGGGCCAAACCACAACTTCGAGAGCAATATGAAACTTCTTCACACTATGATTCGAGTGACAGACCTTGATAAATCGATCGAGTTTTATACCAAGGTTCTGGGTATGAGCGTCTTGGATCGTTTCGAAAACCCTGAATACCGCTACACGCTCGTGTTCGTCGGTAACCCTGAGCATCCAGAAAGATCAACCATCGAATTGACTCATAACTGGGATACGGACAGCTATGAGCTGGGTAACGCTTTCGGCCATTTGGCATTAGGGAGTGAAGATATTTACGCAGCCTGTGACAAAATCAAACAACTTGGCGGCAACATTACCCGTGAGCCAGGGCCAATGAAGGGCGGCAGCACGCATATCGCTTTTGTCACTGACCCTGACGGTTACCAAATCGAACTGATTCAAACTAGCAAGTAATAGGTATTGTGATGAAAGATTCCATGTTTCAAACCATTCAACTTGGTCAGCTAACACTGGCTAACCGAATCGTAATGCCGCCAATGACTCGTTCGCGTGCCAGTCAACCGGGTAATATCGCCAACGAAATGATGGCTCAATATTACGCCCAGCGCGCGAGTGCAGGTTTGATCGTCGCTGAAGGAACTCAGATTTCGCCTATGGGTCAGGGTTACGCCTGGACACCGGGGATCTACAGCCAGGAGCAAATTGCTGGCTGGAAGAAAGTCACAGATGCAGTACATGCTAAAGGTGGCGCCATCTTTGCTCAGCTATGGCATGTTGGTCGTGTCACTCACCCTGACAACATTGGTGGCGAGCAACCTATTTCTTCGTCGGCGCTTAAAGCGGAGAACGTAAAAGTATTTATCGACAACGGCTCCGATGAGCCTGGCTTTGTCGATGTCGTTGAGCCACGTGCGATGACCAAACAAGATATCGAACACGTCATTGGCGAATATCGTCAGGCGGCGCTAAACGCGATTGAAGCTGGTTTTGATGGTATCGAGCTACATGCAGCCAACGGCTACCTAATTAATCAATTCATCGACTCACAAGCAAACAACCGCAGCGACGAATATGGTGGCAGTATTGAAAACCGCCTGCGTTTCTTAGGTGAAGTGGTTGAAGCTATGTCTGACGCAATCGGTGCAGACCGTGTAGGTGTTCGACTGGCTCCATTTACCTCGCTTAATGGAACAGTAGATAACACTCCGGTGGAAACCTACACCGCAGCGGCAGCTCTGCTTAACAAACTGAATGTGGTTTACATGCACATTGCCGAAGTAGACTGGGATGATGCTCCGGATACACCGGTAAGGTTTAAACAAGCAGTACGTGAAGCGTACCAGGGCGTGATTATTTACGCCGGACGCTACGATACAGACAAAGCAGCCAAAGCGCTTGAGGGTGGACTGGCAGATATGATTGGATTTGGTCGCCCATTTATCGCCAACCCGGATCTGCCAAATCGCATTAGAAACGGCTATCCACTCGCTGCGCACGATCCAGCAACGCTATTTGGCGGTAATGAAAAAGGTCTGCTTGACTACCCTGAGTATCAAGCGGTCTAAAACTGGCTAAGTCGATGAGGTTACCTCTCTTCAACTCAGCTTACTAAGCAAAAGGCTAACACGCCCCCCAGTGTTAGCCTTTTTTTGCAATTGCACCAACGGCCACACCACTACAGAACCACAGAAACGCAAAAGCCCCGACAACTCTTTGAGTTATCGGGGCTTTCAGAATAAATGGCACGCCCTGTAGGAATTAGACCACAATTTCAACCTTACTTAACCATGCTTAATTGAGCCATATTATCTTTTATATTCAACTAGTTAATTAAACTTTAGTCATATGGATAATTTAACCAAAATAGCCTAAAATTAACCTAATTTCACCCCATCGGCACCACCACGGCACCACCAGAATCGAGGTTAAGTTATTATGGTATCGGGAATTAACTTCACAAAACGCATGTTAGAGAATCTCGAATTACCCAAAAAACGCACCAGATATGCAGATATCGGTGGTACAAACAGTGTTCGCGGACTGGGGTTAGATGTTACTCCATCTGGAGACAAAACATTCCGATATGTGCAAAAGGTTAACGGTCGCAACGTCAAAGTCACCATTGGCAAATTCCCAGAGATTACCGTTGAGTTAGCTAGAAGCCATGCGCGCGACATAGCCCAACAGATAGCTGGTGGTATAAATCCAAACGTAGAAAAGCGCAAAAAGCGAAACGCAGATACATTTAATGACCTGTTCACCATATATGAAGAGTTGTTCAAGTTAGATATCAAAGCTGGCAAAAGGAGAGAGTCTAGCCTAACCAGCAGTAAAACCCTTTATCGACTGCACTTAAAGGCAAAAGTTGGCAATACCCCTATCGACAACTTCACCAAGGCTGATGCCAAGCAGCTCCTTAATCGAATCCTATCTGAGAAAGGATACAGCTTACACAACCACACCCTTACCCTGCTCAAGTCAATGTTCAATAGAGCTGATGTCCCGACAAATCCGTTTGGTACTCTGAAGAAAATTGACGAGTCTTATCATCGTAGGCAGAGAACGCTAAGCCCCGAAGAGCTACAACGATTGTTTAAGTCCCTCGACCAAGAACAAGAAGTTTACCAAGACTGTGTGTTGCTACTTCTACTCACCGGACAACGCAAGGCGACGGTTCTTTCTATGGAGTGGAGGGAGATCAATAGGGAAAACCAAACATGGTCTATTCCAACATCAAAAATCAAAAGCAAGAAGCCCCACGTAGTGCCGCTTACCTCGGAAGCCATGGCGATACTGGAAAGGCGCGCAAAATCGTCTCCTCGAGGCGAAGAGTTCGTATTTCCTAGCAGACGAAGTCAATCGGGTCACATAACAGATAAAAGCGGTAAGGGGGGCTTTTGGAGACGAATAACCGAACGTGCTGGACTGTATAACTCAGATCCAGAGAAAAACCTTCAAGTACATGATCTAAGGCGTACCTTAGCCACTTATCAGGTTAGTTCTGGAGGTTCGCTGCAAGCCACCAGCAAATTACTAGGTCACTCCAATGTAAGCATTACATCGGATGTATATGCGCACCTGTCGGTAGATATTGTTAGACAAGAGCTAGAACAGACCACCAACTATATGCTTGGTGGTCAAGAAAGTAGTGACTTAGATAAGCTCAAGCAAGAGATATCTTCATTAAATCCAGAAGATAAGCAGCAATTGTTGGAATTCTTGTCGAAGGAGCTGAGTCATTCCCGTTTCAACAACTAGTTCTGTAGCGAAACCTATTTCCTTATGATTTTATTTCTTAATGTTCTTAATCATATTTCCCAACTGCTCTAAACCGTCGAAGGTGCTAGGCAGTTTCTCGGAGTCCGATATGATTCCGCTGAAAATAAGGTTTTCAAACCTGTCTAGCAAGTCAGAATCTTTCTCTTTAATTCCTTTTGCGTATTCGGCGTAACCCTGTATGAATGAGCACAAAGTCTTACGTAGTTCTATTTGCATGACCTGTGTTTTTACAGAGCGGTAATTCATCAGAATAATTCTGAAGAAATAAATCAGAATTACTTCGATAGATACTAGAGGCATTAACCTGACCAAACTACCTAAGCCATCGAATGTTTTAGCAGCTTCACCAAAGGTAAGCGCCCAAAACTCCAGAACTAAAGGAGTCAGTATCAAGATTGCCATACCAACGAGTGACCAAAATAGCCATTTTTGCTCAGTTTTCTTATCCTCAGAAAGCTTGTCAAATCCTTGGTATAAGCCAACGAAGTTGTACGCGGTTTTTAGAGTGTTTAACTTCCCACTCAGTTCACCAACGGTTTTTTCTTTCGTTTCTAACTCAGCATCCCACTCTTTCTTTAACCTCTCCGCATCATCCAGTCGCTCTTTGAAGTCGACCGCTGACTTGATGTTATTGTTAGCAAGAAATTTTTTTAGAATGTTTCCGGGCATGATATTAAAGGCATAGTGTAGTTGCCATCTATCATCAGAACTTACTTCCAGTGAACCATAATCCTCTGTTATTTTGCTAATGAGGGGTGCAATCTCATGTTCACCTTGTCTACTAGCATCGGTTAAAAAATCGTACTCCAGCAAGAAACGCACTGAGTCCGTGTAAATAGATAAGAAAGCTTTAGGGTCTTCATAACTAAAAGAACGTAAGTCCTCGATAAAACTATTGCCCCGATGTTCAATATTAAAAGGGCAGTTCTCGTCCCAATCATCAGGATTACGGATGATCAATCCAACTATAGCTCTAACGATGTCTAGACGAACGCGCTCCCTGCCTCCTGCTGCTGGATTATCTTTAGTATTGTTTAAAAAGCGTTTGATTATGGCTTGAACATTCGTTGAACGAAATAAACTTGTCCTATCATTTGCCTCAGTAGACTTAATATTATTCATCGAATGACACCGCCAATTCTACCCAGTTTTTGTAATCCGCTTTGCTTGCAGAGAGCTCCACTAACACCTCCTGCATGTGACACTTAACCCGATGCTCCCAAGCTGCATTCTGTTCTGACTGCCTAGCCAGTTGGTTAATAAAGTCTGTTTTCTCTCGATTTTTCCAAGGAGAACAGAATTTGTGCATGTCATTTAGGATGCTTTGCAGGGGAAAACGAACCACCATTCCGTTAGGAGTCACACGCTCTCCCGGAAGAAAACCTTCATCAGTTCTCTCAAAAGACATTGGGAATGAGCCAGTGTTGTAACCGAGATTACTAATATCCTGCCCGAAGTCCTTGTTTTTATATGTTTCCTCCATCCACTTTTCGTATAAGAAGTAGTGCTTCTCCCTTAGTACAAACAAGATTAGCAGTAGATATGGATTCATGGTCTTATTGGCATTGCTCAGTACAGACAAAAACTTGTCTACAAGCTGTGCCGTATCCCTTAGCGAAAGCCTAAAACGATCGGCGACTATCGAAATAACGCTCGTTAAATCGGACAATTGGTTAATCGATGGAACGTGTTTTTGCCATTGAGAATTATAGGTAACCTTACCCTCAACCATCTGCTGCACAAACTCATACCTTGAAAGCTCAGTCAGAGAGTAACGACGGCGGAAGAAACGTCCCAAATATGTCTGAGCGTCAAATCCCTCACCATAAACCGCTTTAACAGCATGTTGTAGTTGCTCGGTGTCCGTCGCAATAACAAATACGATGCTGTCCAACTCGAAGAAGTGCTTCACTACTTCCAACATCTCAACTGCATAGCTTGGTCGACAGCGGTCTAACTCATCGATAAATACAAATGTTGGTGTTGATAAGTCGGTATTTGGTTTAGTTATAGCCTCCACTAACTGGCTTATTTCATTCCGCAGATGCTCAACCGATTGTAGTTTGGCGTTGTGATCGTCGATCATGCATTTCGCTAACGTACTAGCGGAGTCCGCAACAATGTCAGAAGTACCACTCCCTTTCTGCTCACCGTCGGTTTCTACTGTTTTGGGTGGAGACAATGAGTCATCTGCATCAAGCGAAATATCGTCAAGGTTCACGCCTGTAGCTTTCTTTACAACTCCTTTCATTAGTACAGGTGCCAACGCTTTAATAAACCTTGCTGACTTCTCAGAAATCTTTGCTATGCGCTGATTTTCTTTAGGTAGGTGTCCCCCCAGCGACCCGATTAATGAAGATACAACTGTTAGCATTGGGTCATCGGAATAGTCTTGCTTCCACGCATCGATATAAACCACGGGATGACTAACCTTAATACTTTCTATCCATCGGTTGATAAAGTAGGTTTTACCCGCTCCCCATTTAGCGTTTAGGTTTAGGACATAACCACCCTCAATGGAATTATTAATTAGATAGTTGTGAAGAAAGGATGCATACCTTGCTCTATCTAACGTATCCGCTGGAAACTTTTTGTCTGGTGTTGGCTCTTTCCAATTGAACTCTATTATTGATTCTGGCATTCGCTTTTATAAACCCGTCTATATTCAAGTCGTTCGTTTCCTTTCCCCGAGATTGATACCACCATCTCGATGAAATCTCCTATGTGTACGCCGACTAACTTGCTTAGTCAACTAATGGCATAAAATTTAGAGAGCTATGCGGTTGAGTGTAATTGTAACATTCTCTATATCATGCAAAGTGCGTCGATCAAGGCTCTTTAGCCAGCTCAACCAAATGTGTTTGAGCAGGGCAAACTCAGCTAATAAGAGACAAATTGAATAAAGAATCTAATAATGAATGGAGTAGAATTGAGGCAACTTGATCAATGTTGGACAGAAATCGTTTTGTGGAACCACAGTAAATGACTTACACACATTAGAAAAAGTACCTTGATACCATAGAGGAGCAACTACTCAGCGCTGGAAAGCCAAAAGAATTACTTTCGCTGCCTGTATGAGGAAGATAATCGTTATACTACATATGGTATGGATAGAGATGGCGCCAACCACCCATACTTATATCAGCGAATAGAAACCTGACGATAAGGATCAAGCTCTTATCCGCTGAGAACATTTTAGAATGCTGAACTAGAGGACTAACTAAATTCAACTTCCTCTGCTTGGCTCGCGTACATATGTTTTTGACGTAGTGCCGCAACCTGAATCACTGCAGGTATAGTAACTCGATACGCGGGACCCGCGATATCGACAGCTGTCCATAATCCCGTGATCACCCAACCAATCGGGCCTGTCAAAATTGCCATTGTTCTAGTCAATGCGGCGCCACCAGCAAAGCTTAGCCCGCGACCTATAAGCGCTTTTAAAACAGCATTGACAACAATTACTGTTAATTGGTAGGACTTAAAACCTCCAGCACGAAATACCGCTTGAAATGTACCCACCATTATTTCTGGAGTTACTCCGCTTGTATTTTTCACACCCACAGACTGAGCTAACTCACTTAATTCTTCAGAGCTCATTTTCTCAAGCGCATCGGTAAGAATTTTCATTAGAAGGTTATTTTCTATCTTGTCTACACTAGAGTACTTATTGTAATTGACCTTCATTTTGTCACATACATCCATCAAAACTTCTTTGTATTCGACCCCTTTCCCACCACGAAACATATTTGCGAAGGAGTTACCACCAAAATGTTGGATTTCGGCAGCAATAAGATCCCAATACCTAGCATGATCTGGATGATTTTTCTTATACGTATCAGAGGTGGTTAGCTCCTCAGTAAACCGAACTTCACCATCTTTATCATGGGTAATACAATAAACAAGATCTTCTAAATCTTCCGATTTCAAGTTTCGTAAGAATTCCAAGTCATTGTCATGCCTAT
>NZ_AEVS01000103.1 GCF_000189255.1 Vibrio brasiliensis LMG 20546
GTACGGCGGTGAAGCGAAAGACTTCGCATCTATCGATAACGCTCCAGAAGAGCGTGAGCGCGGTATCACAATCGCAACTTCTCACGTTGAGTACGACACTCCAACTCGTCACTACGCACACGTAGACTGTCCAGGACACGCTGACTATGTTAAAAACATGATCACTGGTGCTGCACAGATGGACGGTGGTATCCTAGTTGTTGCTGCGACAGATGGCCCAATGCCACAAACTCGTGAGCACATCCTACTAGGCCGTCAGGTTGGTATCCCATACATCATCGTATTCATGAACAAATGTGACATGGTTGACGATGAAGAGCTTCTAGAGCTAGTAGAAATGGAAGTTCGTGAACTTCTATCTGAGTACGACTTCCCAGGTGATGATCTACCAGTAATCCAAGGTTCTGCACTAGGCGCACTAAACGGCGAAGAGCAGTGGGAAGCTAAGATTGTAGAACTAGCAGAAGCGCTAGATTCTTACATCCCAGAGCCAGAGCGTGCAGTAGACATGCCGTTCCTAATGCCAATCGAAGACGTATTCTCAATCCAAGGTCGTGGTACAGTAGTAACTGGCCGTATCGAGCGCGGTATCCTAAACGTAGGTGACGAAGTAGAAATCGTTGGTATCAAAGAGACAACAGTAACTACATGTACTGGTGTTGAAATGTTCCGTAAGCTTCTAGACGAAGGTCGTGCGGGTGAGAACGTTGGTGCACTTCTACGTGGTACTAAGCGTGATGAAGTAGAACGTGGTCAAGTACTAGCTAAGCCAGGTTCAATCACTCCACACACTAAGTTCGAGTCAGAAGTATACGTACTTTCTAAAGACGAAGGCGGCCGTCATACTCCGTTCTTCAAAGGCTACCGTCCACAGTTCTACTTCCGTACAACTGACGTAACTGGTAACATCGAGCTACCAGAAGGCGTAGAAATGGTAATGCCAGG
>NZ_AEVS01000102.1 GCF_000189255.1 Vibrio brasiliensis LMG 20546
CTTCTCGCTTCTCGCTTCTCGCTTCTCGCTTCTCGCTTCTCGCTTCTCGCTTCTCGCTTCTCGCTTCTCGCTTCTCGCTTCTCGCTTCTCGCTTCTCGCTATTTAAACGTCGACCAAATAGGCGCGTGATCAGAAGGCTTTTCAATCCCACGTAGTTCATAGTCTACGTCTGACTCGATACATTTCTCTGCCAGTTTTGGCGTTGCTAGTACCACATCAATACGCAGGCCGCGGTTGTCAGGGAAGCCTTTCGAACGGTAATCAAACCACGAGAAACGGTCGTTCACGTCTGGATGGATTTGGCGGAAAGTATCGACGAAGCCCCAGTCTAGCAGGGTTTTTAGCCACTGACGTTCTTCTGGCTGGAAAGAACATTTACCCGTTTTCAGCCAACGTTTTCGGTTAGGTTCGCCGATACCGATATCAGCATCAATAGGGCTGATATTAATGTCACCCATAACGATCAACTGCTCATCATTAGTGTGATGATCGTTTAGATAAGTCATTAGATCTGAGTAGAACTGACGCTTGTAAGGGAACTTGGTTTCGTGGTTGATGTTATCGCCTTGAGGGAAGTAACCATTAAGGATTGTTACTTTTTCGCCGTTATCATCTTCCACTGTCACCATGATCATGCGTTTTTGATGATCTTCATTGTCGGTCGGGAACCCCTTTTGTACCGAGATTGGCTCTTTCTTACATAGCATTGCCACACCGTAGTGGGCTTTCTGACCATGGAAGTAGACTTTGTAGCCCATAGCTTCGACATCTTCTAACGGGAACGCTTCGTCATGAACTTTAATCTCTTGAAGACCAATTACATCCGGTTGATGTTTGTCGATCACGGCTTGTAATTGGTGAAGGCGGGCACGAAGTCCGTTGATGTTGAAGGAAATGACTTTCATTTATATCCCTTTATATGGCTATTTGAATTCTTGTCTGGCCAATACTAGCATCAAATCGATGAGTGAGGGAAAGGTGAAAAGTCACTTCGGGTTCAATTAACATTTTTGTAAACTTTCGTTTTATAACAGAGTTAAATGTGGTGTAATTCGTCTAATGCCTGCGGGCCTATTAACCATGTTTTAACACACCGAGTTTGCTAAAAGGATGTATTATGCGAACGTTATCTGTGCAGTGGAAAATCACCCTCTTAGCGGGTTTCTGTCTTCTTGTTACTTCTCTCTCTTTAATCGGCTTTTCTGTCTATAACGCCGTATCAAATCAACATCAAATCAAGCAGCAAAGCTCCCAGTCTGTTATCAACAAGTCTGAGCAGATCGTTGAAACGCGAGCTTTGCTGAATGCGACGGAAGTAACCCAATTCCTTAATGGCGCCCTATATCGAGCAGAGATGCTGGCTTCAAGCGCGATGTTTCAAAAGACTTTAAGCGAAGAGAATTTTGGTGACAGTGAAGAGCTACGTACTGCGTTAGATGAGATGGTGCGCCGTGCAGTTCTGAGCTTTGATACCATTCAGGGCGCTTACTTGGTGTTCAGGCCGAATATGTTAGATAACGAAGACAGTAACTATGTCGACGCTGAATATGTTGGTTCGAATGAAACTGGTCGTTTTGCTCCGTACTGGGTTACCGCGCAAAATGGTGAAAATGTTGTTGCAAATGTTCTGTCTGAAGCTTTGCTGGCTGACGCGACCAACAGTGAACGTTTTTACTGCCCTATGGCGTCGGGTACGGCGTGTGTTACTACACCTCGTCTGATTAATCAGGATGGCGGGACGTTTTTGACCAGTTCTATCTCAGTTCCTTTGTTGCTTGATGATACCGCTATTGGCTTCTTTGGTATTGATTTACGTCTTGATGGTTTGTCTGGCATTGTGGCTGAGTCAGATCAACAGCTTTTCTCTGGTACAGGTTCTATTAATTTGGTGAGCCTAGATGGTTCTTTGATTGCCAGTGACGACTCTTCTCGTCAGGTCGGTCAGCCTTTTGTTAGCGAGATTGTGTCAAACGATCAACTGACGGATCTGTTGTTTGGTCAGGAAGTTAAGACTCAGTGGAGCAGCGATGGACGCTGGCTCAACGTATTTGCACCTATCATGGTCGCGAACCAAACTTGGGGTGTATTGTTCGATATGCCACGAGCAAGCGTTCTTGCTGATGCTGAAGCATTGGATCGAATCATTAGCGAGCAAGTTGCAGCCAGTGTCAAAACCGAACTTATTGCTGGCGCCGCTTTAATGTTACTTGGCCTTGCGACTATCGCTGTCGCGGCATCTCGTTTGGTTAAGCCAATTCGCGAAGTGGTTGAGCGACTCAATGATATTGCTTCTGGTGAAGGGGATTTGACTCAGCGTTTAGAAGTGAAATCTCAAGATGAGATTGGCCAATTAGCGGTTGGCTTTAATAAGTTTTTAGATAAATTACAGTCAATTATCAGTGATGTTGTTGATACCACTTTGCAAATTGGTACGACAACGCAGCAGTCTCACGTGGCCGCTCAACAAACGCGTGCTAGCAGTGATTCTCAGTTTAAAGAGGTCGATTTGGTTGCTACTGCTTCTGAGGAGATGACTCAGACTGCAGGCTTAGTTGTGCAGAACGCCGAAGTTGCCGTAAGGGCGGCAGAGCAAGCAAACGAAGCGGCAGCGACAGGTCAGAATGTTATTGAAGTCTCTCAGACTGAGATGATTCGCCTTGTTGATCGTATGACGGCAGCGGTGCCTGTTGTAGAAGAACTAGCGGCAAATAATGCGAATATTACAGAGATTCTTACTGTTATTGAGGGGATCTCTGAGCAAACAAACTTGCTGGCTCTTAACGCAGCGATTGAAGCAGCACGAGCAGGTGAGCAAGGGCGTGGTTTTGCCGTTGTTGCGGATGAGGTTCGCAATCTTGCTAGTCGCACACAAGATTCTGTCGGTGAAATTCGTAAAGTGATTGAAAACGTGCAGAACGGTACCCGTGATGTTGTGCAGGCAATTCAGGATGGTAATGATTTGGCTAACGATTCAGCAGCGCAGGTACAGAAGGCGGCGGCAGAGATTAGTCAGATCTTTGAGGCTATCGCTTCGATCAATGATATGAACTCACAGATTGTTAAAGCCGCAGAAGAGCAACAGTCCGTTTCGGCTGAGGTGAACCAAAGCGTGAGCAATATCCGTGACTTGAGTGCTCAGATCCTGACTCAAGCTGAAGAGTCGGAGATGGTCAGCACCCAAATTGGTGACCTATCAGACAAGCAACAGCAGTTGGTAAGCCAGTTTAAGGTTTAAACTTGTAGAATTAGATAGCAAAAGGGCTTCGATTAATCGAAGCCCTTTTTGATTGTATCTGTCATCGAATTAATCGAGGTACCAATACCCTTTATTGACCAACTCGGTCAGTAGTGTCACTGATGCTGCGGTTAGTGGCTCCGGCAAGTTATCACTGTCGATATGGTCACTATTACAAAGAGTGTGGACCAGCTTAGGGTCTTCCACATTAAATGCTTCACCATTGATGAATACTTGCTCGTTAGAGTCTTGGTGATAAAGCGCTCTCAGTCCTGATACTTTGCATAAGGTACCGTGAGACTCAAAATGGAAGCGTAATTCCAGTTCTGAGAGTGGTTGTTCAGGTTCAATGACATCAAGCTGATGGCGAGACTGGCTGAGCATCTCACCCAGGAATTGCTTAATGGTCTGTGGTGAGTTCAGGACAGATTTAAGCATCTCGGTCAGCCGCTTTTCATCTGATGCCTGTATTTCACCGTGGTTGGTTTGGGTGCTTAACTCTGGATTATGAAGGTGAACGTCGCCGATATCATTTGCCAGTACGTAGTCGGCAAAGTTACTTAACAGCTCCTGTTCTTTAGGAGAGCGAAAGCCGATTGAGTAGCTCATACTCGGATCTATGGTGTTACCTTCATGGGGGAAACCTGGCGGGATATAGAGAATATCACCGGGCATCAACACTTCATCAATAATGGCATCGAAACCTTCGATTTGTCTTAGAGCACTGGCCTGAATCGATTCGTTATACTGGCCTGTATCTTTAGCACCTACGCGCCAGCGACGTTTTCCACTACCCTGAATAATAAATACATCGTACTGATCAATATGTGGTCCCACTCCGCCTTTAGGTGCGGAATAACAGACCATCAAGTCATCAAACAGCCATTGTGGTAGCTGTTTAAATGGAGCAATAAGCTCTGCAGCACCAAGGTGCCAGTGATTACATGCCTGTACGATCAGTTGCCAATGTGATTCACTGAGTGATTCGAAGTGACTTTCAGGCAAAGGGCCGTGCAGTGCAGACCATTGACCATCCTGATTTGAGATAAAGCGAGAGTCGACTTCCTCCTCCATTGTCAGGCCAGCTAGCTCTTCTGGTGAGATAGGATCAACAAAGTCGGCGAAGCCAGCTTTTATTACAGTTGGTTTTTTGTGCCAATGTTCGGCAAGAAAAGAGCGCAAATCTATGTTTAGCTGGTACATGGTTGCTCCAGCTTTCTTTCCAAGTCAGACTGAACAATTTTTAGGGCAGCCAGCGCGACTTTAGGATCAACTTCGTTACTCTCTAACAGATAGATGAGGTCGACGGCAAGTTTGATTTCATCAGGAGCATTATCCAGCCCCTGGTTGGAAGAAGACATTATTGATTCCTTTCCCGGTAGGTTATCTGTTTCTCAACTTTAAGTTTAGCTTCCTGACAGCGTTTAAGCCGTTGCTCTGTCGCAATTAAGGCTTGCTGAGCAGCTTGTTGTTGAAAAGGAGGTGCGTATTGTAGGGCGAGTTCTTTATCACGCACCATCTCCATCAAGCGGCGTTCCCAATCCTGATGCTGAGCAAGATGCTGATAAAGCTCGTTAATTGGTTTTTGGAAGTAGCTTTTGTGTTTAGGCTCTTGCTTGCGAATTCGGGTGGTGGCGAGCTCGCGCTGAATTGCAGCGATTTGTGCCAGCAGACGTTCCGTTAGGTACTCGGCACGCATGGCAGTGAGCTTACCGGCTTGCTCTTCTCGGATGATGCTATCCAGTGTCGATTGGGTCTCTTTGACGCATGGAACCAGCAGTTTAGAACGACTTTGAAACAGACGTTCATCAAATAGAGGTTGATGGTGCTCACCACGATCGCGATCCAGTGCCGCCGCATTAACCGCTAATTGTTCTAAAGTGGATTGGAGCTGATTTATTTTGCTCATAGCTCTGCCTTCCTACAGATTGACGAACCAGGCTTCGTACGCAAGTTTCACCGCAAGAATACTGACTACGGTAACAAATACTGGTCGGATGAATTTAGCGCCAAATCGAATTGCAGAGTGTGCGCCAACAAAGGCTCCCGCCATCAGGCAAAGTCCCATAGTCAGGCCAAGTACCCAATCGATATGACCAAGCACAGCAAAGGTAACTAAAGAAGTAAAGTTACTGGTGAAATTCATCGCTTTTGCCAGTCCCGAAGCCAGCAAAATGTTCAAGCGATAAAGAGCCATTGAACTGACCGTCCAGAAGGCACCGGTACCAGGACCAGCAACACCATCATAAAATCCCAGTGTTAATCCCTGAGCGTACTGCTTCTTATTGAGAACCGGACAAGGTTGCGGAGTCTCATTGTTTACTGTGCTTGGTGTTTTATGCCAAATGGTATAAATAGCCGCGGCAAGGATCACCAGTGGCAGAATTTTCTCCAGCCACTCGGTACTGATCAGGTCGACAAATAAGGTACCCAGAATGGCCCCGGTTAGTGTGGCGAAAAACGCTCGTTTCCAGCAACGCGGTTTAAATAGTCTTTTACGGTAGTAGGTAAAAGCGGCTGTGGAGGAAGCAAACGTCGCTGCCAGCTTGTTGGTACCGAGTGCGATGTGCGGTGGTAAACCCAATGACAGTAAGGCAGGTACGGTGAGCATGCCACCGCCACCGGCGACGGCATCAATGAATCCGGCAAGGAAAGCAACCAGTGCCAACACCAACAACATGGTTGGCTCAAACAATTCCATATATTTATTCTTCTTTTATATAAGCGGCTAGTATTCGATGATTCGCTTAAAAGGTGGCAGTGAATCGAGTAGGGCACTGCCATAACGTTTGGTGACCACACGACGATCGAGAATGATGACTTTACCAGAATCCCTTTCTTTACGCAGCAAGCGTCCTACCGACTGAATTAATTTTTTACTCGCTTCTGGTACGGTGATCTGCATAAATGGATTACCACCACGGTTTTCAATGTACTCCGCATGCGCCTGCTCCACAGGGGAGGTCGGGACTGCAAACGGGATCTTGGTGATAATCAAATTCTCTAAAAGCTCCCCAGGCAGGTCTAACCCTTCAGAGAAGCTACCGGTACCAAACAAAACGCTGGTCTTCTGACACTGAACCAAGGTTTTATGTTTTTTTAGTATTTCTGCACGAGACTCTTTACCCTGAACCTGAAGTGCCCAGCCTCTTTTTACAAAATCTGTTGAGAGGGCTTCGGCTACCTGGTTCATCTGCCAATAAGAAGAGAACAGAACTAAGTTGGCTTTGTTAGCTTCGATTAAGTCAGGCAACTGCTCTATCAGGTGATCGGTAAACTGAGGTGCCTGAGGTTCATACTTCATCTTTGGTACATGTAGTTCTGCCTGATTCTGATAGTCAAACGGCGAGGCCAATGCCAGGAAACGCACCCCATCTTCTGCTTTCTCGCTTATGCCGGCCTGACGACAGAAAAAACTAAAAGAGTTTAAGGCACGCATTGTCGCTGAAGTGAGTACTGCGCCAATACAACGGCTCCACAACTGTTGGTCAAGTTGCCAACCTACCTCTAAAGGAGAAACGTTGACAATAAAGTCACCTTCACGCTCTGGGCTGACTTCAAGCCACCTTGCCAAAGGGGCACCTTTCTCTCTAAGTGGTTCGGCCATCAGATTCCAAACCTGAGCAAGATTGTCCATACGTTGTATATAAAAGCCAAGCTCGGCGAGTGCTGGTTCAGCCAACCGATTCGACAGTTCTCCGTCTTTTACTCGTTCGGCGATAAGGTCTGCAACTTTAGCCACTGCCTGAGCACCTTTGTGGCTCAGTTTTTTGAGATCTTTAGATTCTTCGCTTAGCCAATCTGGTAGCTCACCATTTTCAAAGCGATAGATTTTCTCTTCAAAATGGGCCGGATCAAAACGTGTCGCCAACTGAGTCAGCGATGGGATGAGTTGTTGAACTGAGTCCTGAAGTTCGTTTCTAAATCTTGCCACACGCTTTTCGTCCGCCATGTTGGCAAATTTTGTTACTGATTGGTTGAGTCGTTCTAACCAGCTAGCCGCGCCTTTTAAGCTGGCAGCAGCAGAAGAGTGGTCTCGAGCGACATGAGGAAGGTGGTGCGCTTCATCGAAAACGTAAATGGTGTTTTCTGGTTCAGGTAATATCACGCCACCACCAAGACCTGCATCCGCCATGACCAAACTGTGGTTAGCAATAATAACGTCGGCCTTATCCATCTCTGAGCGAGCTTTCTGGAAAGGGCAGTTCCGGTGTGCTGGCATACTGTTATTACAGCTGTGCTTATCGCTAACGATTAACTGCCAAATTTCGTCGGCAATAGGTTTCGGCCATGAATCTCGGTCGCCGTCCCACTTGTTCTGCGCTAATGAGCGGTACATGGTCTCAAGCAGGTCGATATCTTTCTTCTTTGGCTTGGTTTCAAACATGGCCAACTGACCACCATCTACGCCACTAGCCGCAGCAAGTTTTTCAGCGCAGCAATAACGCTGGCGGCCTTTAGCTAATATAAAAGAGAACTCTCGATCGGTTAGGCGACGGTATAGGGGCAGATCTTTGTTTACCAACTGCTCTTGCAGCGCAACTGTCGCGGTTGAAATTACCACCTTTCTATTGTTTAAAACGGCTACCGGAATTGTAGCCATTAAATAAGAGAGAGATTTACCAATTCCTGTACCCGCTTCAGCAACAAGCATGCGGGTTGATTTGTGATATTCGCCGCATAATGTCTTAGCTATCTCCGCAACAAGGTAGTTCTGCGCTCGACGAGGTACAAAGTTTTCTAGCTGAGACTGGAGGTTCTGATAACTAGAGCGAATGGATTGTTGGACTTTACTGGTGTTCATACTGTGACCTAAATTGCGGGTAGCGCATCATAGCACAGTTTGCTAAACACTACTTAGTTCACGAAATAGAATCCTTAATAACGAAATGTGGATCTTGTTCACAAAAAAAAACTGAACCTTCAGGGACTTACAATTAATTCTAAATGTAAAAAATATATCACGCCAAATGCTAAATTAACGCAGTGGAAAATTCTGCGCGAGAGTTAATTTTTGATAAATTGTAGACAGTTATACTATTTTAAAGAGTTGTTAAGTTTTCCGATTCACTATTGATAAAGTTATGAAGTCGCTCGAAATTTGCTCGTGATTTTGTGTAAGCCCTTGAAATATAAGTGATATATATTTTTTTATCTTGTGTTTTTAGAACATTTGACACGCCGAATAATCTTTTGCAATCTAGACCTCGAAATTTAGTGACGTTGATATCCGACCCATTAGAGGAAGGAATCATCATCAAAAAACATAAAGGGAACCGGACAAGGATTTCCCATTCTATAGAAAAGGCAGTGGATTATTATGAAAAAGACTCTAGTAGCTCTTTCAGTTCTAGCAGCAGCATCAGCTCAAGCTGGTTTTGAAATTTACAACCAAGACGGCGTTACTGTAAACATGGGTGGCGATATCGAAGTTGTTTACGTTCAAGGTAAAGCTAAAGATTCTAACCCAGTACAAGAAATTCAAGACGCAGATCTAGATTTCGACGTACGTTACGCAGTAAATGACAGCTTCCAAGTAGGTGGTTTCTGGCAGTTCACTGATGTAGGCCAAACTGAAGGTGATGCTTACGTTGCAGTTTACTCTGACAACTACGGTTCTCTTAAATTCGGTCGTACTTGTACTGCTCTAGATGATGCTGGTATTGGTTCTGACTACCAGTTCGGTCTAACTACATTCTTCGAAGATTCAGAAGTTTACTGTGCTGACGAAATCGCTCGTTACGACTTCGACAACGGTACTTTCCACGCTACTCTAGCAGCAGCGCAAGACATGAACGGTAACATCGGTCTTCAAGACAGCTCTACATTCGTAGATGGTAAGCTAGGCTACCGTGTTGCAGATTTCGACCTAATTGCATTCTACGGCAACGGTACAATGGCTTCTGGTGTTGAAGAAACACTATGGTCTGCACAAGCTAAGTACTCTGGTATTGAAAACGTTGAACTAGCAGTTGCTTACTACGATATGACTGGTAAGCCAGCGAGCGGTGATAAGACTGATACAGATACTATCGCTCTAGCTGCAACTTACTCAATGGATAAAGTTACATTTGCAGCTGGTTACTCTATGTCTAGCAGCAACGCTAACCTATACGGCACAGACGTTAACGGTAACCAAATCGAAGAGAAAGACCTAAACGCTTGGTACATCAACGCTGGTTACGCTATCGCTCCTAACACAACTCTATACGCAGAAGTTGGTGGTGATGACGGTTACTCTGGTACTGATACTACAACTTACGCGTTCACTCCAGCTGCTGGTTCAGTTGCAACAACAACAACTTCTGATTACCAGAAGAACGACATCGGCTTCGCTGTTGGTGTTAAAGCATTCTTCTAATCTTAGTTGAAATAGCTACAATAGAAGCCACCCAATAGGGTGGCTTTTTTAATTACAATAATTCAGGGAATTTCTATGAAACGACATCTATCTCTATTTGCCGTGTTATTTGCGTCGTCAGCATCGGCAGCTGTTATCGAACCTTCTAATGGTGTCGAGATCTTGTTAATTGATGGGGTAAAAGTAGAAGAAACTCGTGATGCAGCAACTGTTGAGGCTGGTCCAGTGCAACTGGTTGTTAGGTACAGTAAAAAACTAAAGGATAGCGGTAAATATCGAGTGTTTGATTCTTCACCTTATGTTATCAATTTTGATGCTTCTGAAGAGGATATGGAAATCTCTATTCCTAAGATGTATAGCTATAGTCAGGCCAATACATTCTTTAAAAAAGATGCAGACTGGGCGATTGAAACTGAATCTGGTAAAAGCGTTAAATATACGCAAGAAGTGCTTGATCGAGGTGATGGTGTCTTCCCTTACTACGACATGCCAAAGCTAGTGCACGAGCACAATGCAAAACGCGGCTTAGTTGTTGGCTCAGGTGCTGCACTTGCCGCAACAGCCCAAGACGCGAATGCGACCATTGTTGAAGTTGTCGAATCTGGCGAAAAGAAAGTAGTTAAGTTAGAAACTAGCAACCTAGACCAACTAAAAGCTTGGTACCTAAAATCTTCTAAACAAGAGCGTAAAGAATTCCGCCGTTGGATGATTGACCAAGAATAAAAAAGCTTGAAATTTCGAGCTGCTAGTCACTCGCAGCTCGAAACTTAACGGTTAACTGCTAAAGCACTCTTCACTATTTAACGCACACTCCACCGCATCCACCAGTTTCTGTATATGTTGAGGCTCGCTAATAAACGGCGGCATCATATAAATCAGCTTACCAAATGGGCGAATCCACACGCCTTGCTCGACAAACAGTGCTTGAATCGCTTCCATATTGACGGGTGTCGTTGTTTCAACCACACCAATTGCACCAAGCCAGCGTACGTCTGCTACTAATTCATGTTGTTTTAATTTAGGCAGTAACTCAGAAAAGAGTTGCTCGATTTGTTTTGTCTGTTGCTGCCACTCATTTTGCTCTAACAGTTCCATGCTGGCTGTCGCCACGGCACAGGCTAATGGGTTAGCCATAAAGGTTGGACCATGCATAAAACAGCCGGCTTCACCGCCACACACGGTGTCAGCGACTTCGCTTGAGGCCAGAGTAGCGGATAACGTCATATAACCACTGGTTAATGCTTTACCGACACATAGAATGTCGGGTTTGATGTCAGCATGCTCACAGGCAAACATCTTGCCGGTACGGCCAAACCCAGTCGCAATTTCATCAAGGATCAACAGTACTCCAAACTCATCGCAGAGTTCTCTGACGCCTTTCAAAAACTTCGGATGGTAAATTCGCATACCGCCAGCTCCCTGAACGATCGGTTCGAGGATTACTGCCGCTATTTCACAATGGTTTTCACTCAGTTGAGTTCTGAAATTATCCAGATCGGACTCATCCCACTCTTGCCAGAATCCGGTTTTTGGTGAAGCGGCAAAGATGTGTTGAGGAAGGAAGCCTTTGTATAGCGAGTGCATTGAGTTATCAGGATCAGTGACCGACATCGCGGCAAAAGTATCGCCATGATAACCATCTCTCAGGGTGAGAAACTTTGGTCTTACTTCGCCTTTGGCATGCCAGTATTGCAGCGCCATCTTCAGACTTACCTCAACCGCTACTGAACCAGAATCAGCGAGGAATACGTGCTGAAGGTTATCTGGTGCGAAAGAGAGCAGCTTCTTACACAAGTTAATGGCAGGATCGTGAGTAATGCCACCAAACATCACATGAGACATTTTATCAATCTGGCTATGAGCTGCAGCATTAAGGTGAGGGTGATTGTAACCATGAATCGCTGACCACCATGATGACATGCCATCAATCAGCTGTTCACCGTTCTCTAATTGCAGCATGACTCCCTGGGCGGAGGAGACTGGGTAGCAGGTCAGAGGTGTCAGTGTAGAAGTGTAAGGATGCCAGATATGACGGCGATCGAAAGCGAGATCCATGTTCAGTTCCTGAAATTAAAATGATTAAAAAATAACCAAGTGTAAACTTTTGAATTTCCTTAGTGTTGACAGTCTACCTTGTGTCAGTAGACTAGCCAAGTAATCAAACCAACAATAATTAAAGGAAGCCACGTGGAAGTACGTCACAACTGGACAGTTGCTCAAGTAAGAGAGCTTATGGAGAAGCCATTTATGGATCTCTTGTTTGAAGCGCAACTGGTTCATCGTCAACACCAGCAACACAACCATGTGCAGGTCAGCACGTTACTCTCAATTAAGACTGGTGCTTGTCCTGAAGATTGTAAGTACTGCCCACAGAGTGCTCGCTATACCACTGATGTAGAGAAAGAGCGCTTAATGGAAGTCGAGCGCGTTCTGGATGCAGCGCAAAAGGCTAAAAATGCTGGCTCGACACGCTTCTGTATGGGCGCTGCGTGGAAGAATCCGAAAGAGCGTGATATGCCGCACCTGACGGATATGATTAAAGGGGTTAAGGATATGGGTTTAGAAACCTGTATGACCCTTGGTATGCTGACACCAGATCAGGCCAAAGCGCTTGCGGATGCGGGTCTGGATTACTACAACCACAACTTAGACACCTCTCCTGAGTTCTACGGCAACATCATTACTACGCGTACTTATCAGGATCGTTTGGATACGCTCTCTCATGTACGTGATGCGGGTATGAAAATCTGTTCTGGCGGCATTATTGGTATGGGTGAAAACGCCAATGACCGTGCGGGACTGTTGGTTGAACTGGCAAA
The DNA here is from genome assembly GCF_000189255.1 of Vibrio brasiliensis LMG 20546. GTDB lineage: Bacteria > Pseudomonadota > Gammaproteobacteria > Enterobacterales > Vibrionaceae > Vibrio > Vibrio brasiliensis. Next base: position 12,416 of record NZ_AEVS01000102.1, read on the forward strand.
CCTGCCAACTCACCCTGAGAGTGTACCAATCAACATGCTGGTAAAAGTAAAAGGTACGCCACTAGAGAAAGTAGAAGATGTTGAGCCGTTTGACTTTATCCGTCTGATTGCAATTGCACGAATCATGATGCCTAAATCGGCTGTACGTCTGTCTGCTGGCCGCGAAAACATGAATGAACAGATGCAAGCTTTGTGCTTTATGGCTGGTGCGAATTCGGTATTCTACGGTTGTAAACTACTGACAACACCGAACCCTTCTGAAGACAAAGATATGCTTCTGTTCCATAAACTTGGCATCAACAGCCAGCAAGTGTCACAAAAGCCGGATGAAATAGAAGAGAACGATCTTCTCGACCGCGTTGTGGAACGTGTTGCGGCGCGTCCGACTAAAGACGACCTATTCTACGATGCTGGCGTTTAATAGCAGAATTAATCAAGCTCTGGAACAGCGTAAAGCCCAGAGCTTGAGTCGTTCGCTACTCAATATAGAAGATGGTAATCGCACTTTCCTGATTCACGATGGAGACAGCTACCTTAACTTTTCCAGCAACGATTATCTTGGACTGGCGTCGGATAAAGAGTTAACTCAAGCATGGCAAACAGGTTTAGATCGCTTTGGCAATGGCAGTGGAGCCTCTCCGCTAGTTACCGGCCACAGCTCAGCGCATTCAGAGCTTGAAGAAACATTGTGTGACTGGCTTGGATTCGAACGCGCAATCCTGTTCAATTCTGGCTTTTCTGCTAACCAGGCAATGCTTTTCTCTCTGCTTGAAAAAGACGACCTGTTACTTCAAGACAAGTTAAACCATGCCTCTCTTATTGAAGCTGGAATGCTCTCTTCGGCCCGAATGAAGCGATTCAGACACAATGATGTTGAGCATCTTGCTGCTTCTATTCAGGGCAATACCTTAGTTGTTACTGAAGGTGTGTTTAGCATGGATGGCGATTTAGCACCGCTTGGCGAGATTGATTCCGTTGTTACAGGAAAAGCCTGGTTAGCGGTAGACGACGCTCATGGTATTGGCGTTCTGGCGAATGACGGCAGTGGTAGTTGCGCTTACGCAGGTATTCGGCCTGACTTATTAGTAGTCACTTTTGGCAAAGCGTTTGGCTTGTCTGGTGCTGCAATACTCTGTAGTAGTGAAGTGGGCGATTACTTAACACAGTTTGCTCGTCATCATGTCTATTCAACGGCGATGCCGCCTGCCCAAGCAGTGGCGCTCAACACAGCAGCCAAAATGATCCAGCAGCAAACATGGCGTCGCGACAAGTTATTAGAACTGTCGCATCATTATCACGCGCTATTAAGTGGCGAACTGGGTTATTGCGAGACACAAACACCGATTAAGCCATTTATCCTCGGCAGTAGTGATAGGGCGATAGAAGTCGCCAATCAACTGAAAAGTAATGGTTTGTGGGTAACGGCTATTCGACCACCAACAGTGGCTAAAGGCAGTGCTCGATTGCGCATAACATTAACCGCGGGTCATGAAAAAGCTCATCTGACAAAGTTTGCTGAGCAGCTTAAAGCGGCCTTAAAGGGAGTAGAGTAATGGAACAAGCAGTACTAGTTGCTCCTGATAGTACAAATAATAAAGCGGCGATTGCCGATGCATTCAGTCGAGCGGCCAAATCTTATGATCAGCACGCAGAGTTTCAACGCGATGTCGGCTTACGTTTATTAGCCAAAATGCCCGATGACCTGCAAGGAAAAACGGTTCTAGACCTTGGTTGTGGTACCGGTTACTTCTCTCTAGAGCTGATAAAGCGCGGAGCGAAAGTGATCTGTTTTGACCTGTCGCCACAGATGTTAGCTTGCGCAGAGCAGAGATGTGGTCGTGGTGCAACTTATCTTCAAGGAGACGCAGAATCACTACCGTTTGATAATCATAGTATCGACTACGCGTTTTCGAGTTTGGCTCTGCAGTGGTGTGATGACCTTTCGGTTCCATTGAGAGAACTGCGCCGCGTGATCAAACCTCAAGGTGCAATATTTCTGTCTACATTACTCGATGGTTCTCTAATCGAGCTCAAACAGGCATGGAGCAAAATTGATTCATATCAACACGTCAATCAATTCAGTACGGTCAATCAGGTAAAAATTGCGTTAGCGCAATCTGAATGCCATACGCATCTACTAGACTTACCGACCATTACGGTTTGGTACCAGACTGCATTTTCATTGATGCGAGATCTGAAAGGCATTGGTGCAACTCATGTTGGCGGGAGAGCACATGGTTTGACCGGCCGCAGAGCTCTGCAACGTGTCGAGCAAGAGTATCAAACCCATCGAAATCATCTGGGTCTTCTGCCTGCAACATATCAGGTCTGTTTAGGGGTTATTCATCTATGATTGATGCATTTTTTATTGCGGGTACGGATACCGATGTTGGAAAAACAGTTGCTTCTAAAGCAATTTTGAACGCGTTAGCGGAAAAAGATTTAAAAACAATTGGCTATAAGCCTGTAGCGGCAGGCAGTGACAAAACCGAATCAGGTTTTCGTAACTCTGACGCACTCTACTTACAAAAAGCGGCGACTCTGGACGTTGCTTATGACGACGTAAACCCATACGCACTTGAGCTGCCTGCGTCACCACACATCGCTGCGAAACGTGAGAACGTAGAGATAGAGTATGCAGTGTTAAGTGAAAAGCTAACTCAGCATAAGAGTAAAGCGGATATTGTATTAGTTGAAGGTGCCGGAGGCTGGCGCGTGCCAGTGTCGGACACGGAATGCCTTTCTAGCTGGGTTCAGCAAGAAAAACTGCCCGTTGTGCTTGTGGTTGGTATCAAGTTAGGTTGTTTGAGTCATGCCATGTTAACGCTTGATGCGATCAAAGCTGATGGTCTGGACGTTATCGGTTGGGTAGCGAACCGTGTTAACCCGGGTACTGAACACTATGCCGACATCATTGAGATGCTTGAGCAAAAAATCGACGCGCCTAAGATTGGAGAAATCCCATATGTTCCAAGTGTGAAGCGCCAAGGTTTGGCTAAGTATATTGACGTTACACCTCTCATCGAAGGCTAATTTAAAATATCAAAAGGGCTGCCATTGGCAGCCCTTTTAGCATCTGGTGAAGAGCGTTAACTTACAGCTCTTGATTAAGCCCCATCAGCGCACTTTGAGTCTCTGCGATGCGTTTTTGAGTTTGATTGTCCGCGGAGATACCTAACTGCTGCTTTGCCTCATCTTCTGAGATCCCTAAGTGGCAGCACAACAGATCAATAGCCATTTGATAGTCGTTAGTTTCAACCATGATTTTGTCCCTTTGTCCCATGGAGTGGATGTGGATCAGTAGTAAATCTAGCACGTTTGATTGGACTCTCAATACGACCAAAGTCTAATCCCTTGAAACGAGCGAGATGTGAGTGACGGAGTACTTGTCGCTAATTTATTGATTGTACTGAAAATGAGAAAATTACCTGCGCTAGAAATCAAATGTTTCAATTTGCTGCTTAACCTTGATATTAAAAGGGATAGACTATATCTATTAGGTTAAGAACAAGCTGGTAGTCACTCGAATCTGCCAGCACATATAAAAAGCTTCCGTTTTTTGGAGAAAAGTAATGAAGCGAGTAATGTTATTCCTTGTAACCAACTTAGCTGTCCTGCTGGTATTAAGTATTGTCTTAAATATCGTTTACGCAGTCACAGGTATGCAGCCTGGCAGTCTATCAGGGTTATTGGTAATGGCTGCGGTATTTGGCTTTGGCGGTTCGTTTATCTCGTTGATGATGTCAAAGAGTATGGCACTACGTTCAGTTGGTGGCATGGTAATCGAAAGTCCACGTAACGAAACAGAGCACTGGTTGCTTGAAACAGTGCGTCGCCAGTCAGAGCAAGTAGGTATTGGTATGCCAACTGTTGCCATTTATGACTCTGCGGACATCAATGCGTTTGCCACAGGTGCAAAAAGAAATGATTCTTTGGTCGCGGTCTCAACAGGCCTGCTACACAATATGACTCGTGATGAGGCCGAAGCGGTACTTGCCCATGAGGTAAGCCATATTGCTAACGGCGACATGGTAACCATGACTCTGATGCAGGGCGTGGTTAACACCTTTGTTATCTTCCTATCACGTTTTATTGCCAACATTGTTGCGTCAAACGACAACGAGGAAGAAGGTGGCAGTAACATGATGGTTTACTTCGGTGTAAGTATGGTTTTAGAGCTGATTTTCGGTTTCCTGGCAAGCTTCATTACCATGTGGTACAGCCGTCACCGTGAGTTCCATGCAGATGCAGGCGCCGCTCAACTGGTCGGTAAGCAGAAAATGATTGCAGCGTTAGAACGCCTTAAAGTTAGCCATGAATCACAGCTTGAAGGCTCAATGATGGCTTTTGGTATTAACGGCAAACGCTCTTTGTCAGAACTAATGATGACTCACCCTCCATTAGATAAACGTATCGACGCACTGCGCAATTCTTAATCTGTCGCTATAATCATTTGAAAAGGCTTGGTTTATAACCAAGCCTTTTTTTGATCTGTTTGAAAATCTCTACGTACAACTTTCAAAAGTTATACAAAATATGATTTGTACAACTTTACTTCTTAATCTATGTTTTATGTGTTATACAAAATAAATTATTGTATAACTTTGGGGTGATAAATGGATGTTCAGTCTGTAGGCAAAGTATACCAGCAGTTAAACAAGTCGAATCTTCATCTACTGTCCGATGTATATCATCAGGAAGTGGTGTTTGAAGACGCGGCTCATCGTTTGGAAGGTTGGCAAGCACTGGAGCGCTATTTCGAAGTGCTGTACCAAAATGTCACTCGCTGTGATTTCGAGATTCAAGAGCACCAACAGCAAGACGACAGTGGTTTTCTAACCTGGCGGATGGCCCTCGAGCATCCTAAGTTGTCAAAAGGGACGGTCATCTATGTTAACGGTGTCAGCCACATTAAGTTTTCAGAGGGTAGGGTGATCTATCATCGAGACTATTTTGACCTCGGTGAAATGCTTTACGAAAACCTTCCTCTGCTTGGTTCCGTGATTAAAAGCATCAAACAGAGGTTAGGCAAATGAATTGCGTGTTAATTACTGGCGCCACTTCAGGCATCGGTCACCAGTTGGCAAAAGACTATGCAGATAACGGCTGGCACGTGATTGCCTGTGGTCGTAACACTAGCGTTTTAGACCAAATGGTTGAGAGTTCACCGGCAATCTCCTCACTCGTGTTTGACCAAACTGATTTAGAGCAAACAAAGTCTGCGCTCGCACATCTCCCGATGACTCCACAACTTTGGATTTTCAACGCAGGTGACTGCGAATACATTGATGACGGTCAGTTGGATGCCGAACTTATCAAGCGTGTTTTCGACATCAACGTTATTGGATTATCTAACGCGATCCATGCCTGCCAACACAATTTTCGCCGCGGACATCGTGTCGCGATTGTTGGTTCTATCGCAAGTGAAGTTGCATTGCCACGAGCTGAAGCTTATGGCGCTTCGAAAGCGGCAGTGAGTTATCTGGCTCGTACCTTACAATTGGATCTCAAGCCTCAGGGAATCGATGTGTCGATTGTCTATCCAGGATTCGTCAAAACCCCGCTCACTGACAAGAACACGTTTGATATGCCGATGCTGGTATCTACTCAGCATGCCTCACAGGCGATACGTAAGGGTTTATCAAAAGGTAAAGGGCATATCTATTTTCCAACCAAATTTACTTCGATTTTGCGCCTGATTGGTGCGTTGCCGTACCGCTGGCAAAACGCACTGACGACAAAATTGCTCACGCAGGGATAGAGGCAAACATTATGAAAATAGCAATAATTGGCAGTGGTATTTCTGGGTTAACTTGTGGTTACTACTTGCATCGCTCACATGATGTCACCTTGTATGAAGCCAATGATTATATAGGTGGTCACACCGCTACGGTGGATGTTGAACTGGAAGGCAAATCCTACGCCGTAGATACCGGCTTCATCGTATATAACGACAGAACCTATCCGAATTTTATGGCGCTCATGGAAGAAGTGGGCGTGGAGGGGGTAGCCAGCCAAATGAGCTTCAGCGTCAGAAATGATAGTAATGGCCTCGAATACAATGGCCACACTCTGACGACTCTGTTTGCGCAGAAGAGAAACTGGTTTAACCCTAAGTTCTACTCGTTTATTTTTGAGATCCTTCGTTTCAACCGCATGGTAAAAGAGTGCGCCAATGACGAGTTAAGTGACAGTGAAACATTAGGAGACTTTCTTACTGAACATAGCTTCAGTGATTTCTTTTGTGACAACTACATCTTACCAATGGGAGCGGCGATTTGGTCATCTACGCTGGCAGATATGCGCGCTTTCCCATTACAGTTTTTTGCTCGTTTCTTCCTCAATCATGGTCTGCTGGATGTAACGAACAGACCACAGTGGTATGTCATTAAAGGCGGATCAAGAGAATACATTCCAGCTTTAACTCAAGGGTTTGCTGACCGAATTCGCCTCAATAGCCCGGTAGAGTCTGTCACTCGTGATCAGGTGGGTGTCACCGTGCGCTCTAACGGCCAGTCTGAACGTTTTGATCAGGTTATTTTTGCCTGCCACAGCGATCAGGCAAAACAACTACTGGGCGATATCAGCTCTACTGAAGAAGGGATTCTCGCCGATTTAGCTTATCAGGCTAACGAGGTAATTCTACATACAGATGATTCACTGCTACCGAAGCGAAAAGCGGCCTGGGCTTCTTGGAACTACTGGCTTGATGGTAGTCAGCAAGAGCAATCTAGGGCTCCGACACTCACATACAATATGAATATCCTACAGCATATTGAAGCGCCTCAAACGTTTTGCGTCTCTTTGAACAGCAGTGATCAGATTCAACACGACAAAATTCTTAAACGTTTTGTCTACCATCATCCTGTGTTTAATCGTCAGTCGATCACAGCTCAGGGTCGACGTGAAGAGATAAACGGTATGTCTCGCACCTGGTTCTGCGGTGCCTACTGGTACAACGGCTTCCATGAGGACGGGGTACGAAGTGCACTCGATGTTGTGCGCGGAATTAAGTTACTCAATGACAACCTCCACTCACAGGGAGCAGCATAATGAAGGTTAATCAACGCAGTCACTTACTGGTTGGTAATGTTAGGCACCGCCGGTTTACTCCGGTTGAGCATGCGTTGAACTATCATTTGTTTATGCCCTGTCTCGATTTGGATGAGATAGAGGCTTTGCAAAGAAAGGTATGGGGATTTGGTCAGAAATGGTGGCACTGGGCGAGATTTAAACGTGAAGACTACTTAGGTAGTGGGGACTTGAAACAAGCGGTGTTGGATAAAGTACACCAGATGTCCGGTCAAACCATTGAAGGAAGCGTGAAAGCAGTTATCCACCTTAGGTATTTCGGCATCTATTTCAGCCCGGTCAATTTCTATTATATCTACGATCAACAAGGCGAGTGGCGCTACTTGCTTGCAGAGGTGAGTAATACTCCGTGGAATGAGCGTCATTACTACTTACTTGATGCACAGGACGAGTCGACCTGGAAACACAACAAGGCATTTCACGTTTCACCTTTTAACCCGATTGAGCAGCAGTACCAATGGAAGATTAAGCCTCTTAACGAAAAATTGTCGGTGCACTTAGAGTGTCATCGGGAGCGGAAAGAATTTGATGCAACGATGAAAATGTCTAAACATCCCTTCAGCTCAAAAGTACTGCTTAAGCACCTGATCGTTACGCCAGTCATGGCAGTAAAAGTAATGACAGGGATTTACTGGCATGCGCTAAAACTCTGGATTAAAGGCGCCCCGTTTTACTCTCATCCCAAGTACAAGCAAAGCGATGAGAGTTCCGCGACTCAGAGTGCAGAACTAAAAAAATAACAAGGAACTGATGACATGATTAACTCACAGACGCTGACTTTACCTGTTCAGTTGACCTCAGTGCAAAAGACAGCGAGAAACATTGCCTTTACGTGTTTATACAAGCTTCAAGTCGGTTCCCTGACCGTGATTGAATCGTTTGGTGAACAGTCATCTCAGAGAGTGAGAGAGCAGTTTGGTCAGCCAAAGGACGGCCAGCCGAGTGCAATAATTGAAGTCAAAAACCCAGCCTTCTATTCGCGCTTGCTTAAAGGTGGTTCGATTGCCGCCGGAGAAGCTTATATGGACGGCTGGTGGGATAGCCCAGACCTGACTCAATTAATGGAGTTGATGGCACTAAACCTGTCGGCGTTGGATTCAATTGAAAGTCGTTCAAGTCTGCTGTCCAAGCTTGCATATCAGGTCAGCCACTGGTTAAACCGTAACACAGTAACTAACTCAGCGAAGAATATTGAAGCTCACTACGATCTGAGCAACGATCTGTATCAGACCTTCCTGGATGAACGAATGCTCTACTCTTCTGCTGTATTTACAGAGCAAGGCCAGTCACTAGAGCAGGGCCAGATAAACAAAATGGAACGCTTATGCCAGCAGCTTAAACTTAGCTCTAGTGACCATGTGATAGAGATTGGTACAGGCTGGGGCTCAATGGCTATTTACATGGCAGAGACATATGGTTGCCACGTAACTACGACGACTATCTCTGAGCAACAGTTTCAATACGCCAAGCAAGCAATAGAGCAGCGAGGCCTTAGCGAAAAGATTACCTTACTCAAGCAGGACTATCGATTGCTCGAAGGCGAGTATGACAAGCTTGTCTCAATAGAAATGATCGAAGCTGTTGGTAAGCAGTTTCTGACATCTTACATTCAAAAGTGTCAATCGTTGCTAAAATCCGGTGGTTTGATGGCGATCCAGGCGATCACCATCGCAGATCAACGTTACGATTACTACAGTAATAACGTTGATTTCATCCAGAAGTACATCTTCCCGGGTGGGTTTCTGCCCTCTATCACTGCGTTGACTCAAGCGACGACCAAACACAGTGATTTGGTTCTGCGGGATCTGTTCGATATTGGTCAGGATTACGCCCAGACACTCAAACTATGGTATTTACGCTTTAACAACGGGCAGGAAAAGGTTAGTCAACTGGGATTCGATGAGCGTTTTATCAGAATGTGGAATTACTATTTCTGCTACTGCGAAGGTGGTTTCCGTGCCAAATCGATTAGCACAGTTCACATGACCTTCCAGCGTCCTTAATTATTGAAGAGAGCCGGATGATGAAACGATTACTTATTATCTCGAGTTGGTTTCAGATAATCTGGTTCCTTGCCGTTGTTGGACAATATTCATGGCAGTGGCTGACACTGGCTTTAGCTGTCATGACTTTTGTCGCCACTGCTTTTGCAACCAAAGTGCCATGGTTCAAAGTACTGCTGATTTTCGCAATAGGTGTCAGTGTAGATTGGTTAAATATGTCACTAGGCGTACTTCAATTTGAACACGGATCGTTTCCTGTCTGGCTTTTCTCCTTGTGGCTGATTTTTATCTGGTATAGCTATTTTTTGTATCCGTTACTGAGCCAATACCCAATTTCGCTCGTATCTATGGTAGGTGGAGTTGGTGGCGCGCTCAGCTATATCGCAGGAGAGAAACTTGGTGCGGTGACCTTTGGGTTACCCCTTATTACTACCTGCGGCATTTTGCTGATTGAGTGGACCATTCTAATCGCATTGATTATTAGGGTATATGGATATGAAACTCATCATGGTAATAATAAGTTGCCTACTAGTGACAGGGAATGTTAATGCATCTGAGGCAGCCGCAAAAAGTGACCAAGAGTGGCGTTCCTGGTCGAGGGTGGGGCAGGCACAGCTCACCATGTTCTTTTTTGATATTTACTACTCTCAGTTGCTTACACCTAGTGGCTCTTATCAACTCGAATCAGATATAACGCCACACCCCCTGGCACTTTCCATCACTTATCAGCGTGATATTTCTCAACAGCAGCTGGTGGATGCGACTTTGGAACAGTGGCAGAAACTCGGTTATCAATCGGCCGAGACAGAGCAATGGGTCACTCACATAGAGAATATCTTCCCCAATATTAAGCAGGGGAACAACCTTACCTATGTCACTGACGGTAAGCAGGGTCAGTTCTATTTCTCAGAGCCTCAGTTAAATCACAAACTCATTGGTGTCATCGAAGACGAAACCCTCAATGATGCGTTTCTGGCGATATGGTTATCACCGCAAACCGAATATCCTCGCTTGAGAGAGAGCCTGATCGGGAGCAAACAATGATAAAACGTCTCAAGTTATTACTACTTTCAGCTTTTTCCGTGCTGCTATTTGGTTGCGCTACCGATATCGAGGATTACCAAGGTACCGAACCTCAGTTTGATCTGTTTGAATACTTTCAGGGTAAGTCAATGGCATGGGGAATGGTGCAAGACTATACCAACAGGCAGACCCGACGGTTTGAAGTGGAAATTGTTGGCAGTGTAGAAGGGAACGTGCTTACTCTGGTTGAAGATTTTGTGTTTGATGATGGTGAAACGTCACAACGGATATGGACGATAGAACGACTCGGTAGCGGGCAGTATCAAGGCAGTGCCGACGATATTATAGGTGTCGCAACGGGTCGAGAAGTTGGAAACGCACTGCAATGGCAATACGACTTTGAACTCCAGATGGATGATTCAACGATTGTGGTTGCCTTTGATGACTGGCTCTACCGTCAGGATGACAAACACGTTTTCAATCTTACTAAGATCAAGAAGTTTGGTATCGAGGTAGGGCGGATTACTTTGTTCTTTCAGAAGCTTTAGATAGAACGCTTTGCTCCGAGAAGCGAGACCGGACTTCGTCCTTCGAGAAAACTGGATTTGTCCCTAAAGAGAGATAATAATCCAGCTCTCCAAAACAAAAAAGGGTTGACGCCTTAACGCCAACCCTCACACTATTCGACTCTCGACTCTTACAGCTTATCCGTCAGCTCAATCGCCTGACCGATGTAGTTAGCTGGCGTCATCTCTTTCAGACGTGCTTTCTCGTGCTCTGGAAGCTCAAGACCGTCGATGAAGTTACGCATAGCTTCGCCGTCTACGCGCTTACCACGAGTTAGCTCTTTTAGCTTCTCGTATGGCTTCTCGATACCGTAACGACGCATAACTGTTTGTACAGGCTCTGCCAGAACTTCCCAGTTTTGGTCTAATTCTGCTAGCAGTGCTTCACGGTTAACTTCTAGCTTACTGATACCTTTTAGAGTAGAAGTGTAAGCGATGATAGCGTAGCCAACACCAACGCCCAGGTTACGCAGTACTGTTGAGTCAGTAAGGTCACGCTGCCAGCGAGAGATAGGCAGTTTCTGTGCCAGGTGACCGAATACTGCGTTAGCCAGACCCAGGTTGCCTTCAGAGTTTTCAAAGTCAATTGGGTTAACTTTGTGTGGCATTGTTGAAGAACCGATTTCACCAGCAACTGTTTTTTGCTTGAAGTGACCCAGAGCAATGTAACCCCAAACGTCACGATCGAAGTCAATTAAGATAGTGTTGAAACGTGCAACAGCATCGAATAGCTCAGCGATGTAATCGTGTGGTTCGATCTGAGTTGTGTAAGGGTTCCAGGTAACACCAAGAGATTCAGTGATGAACTCTTCAGAGAATTTGTGCCAGTCCAGCTCAGGGTAAGCAGATAGGTGTGCGTTGTAGTTACCAACTGCACCGTTGATCTTCGCTAGGATTTCTACGTTAGCGATCTGCTTGTATTGACGCTCCATACGGTACGCAACGTTAGCCATCTCTTTACCCATTGTAGATGGAGAAGCTGGCTGACCGTGAGTACGAGACAGTAGTGGAATGTCACGGTACTCAACTGCTAGTGCTTTAAGCGCGTCGATGATGTTTTTAATTTCAGGAAGAATGACTTCATCACGAGCTTCTTTAAGCATTAGAGCGTGCGAAGTGTTGTTGATATCTTCTGAAGTACATGCAAAGTGGATGAACTCGTTAACTGCGTGCAGCTCAGGTACGTCGGCTACTTTCTCTTTAAGGAAGTATTCAACCGCTTTAACATCGTGGTTTGTCGTACGCTCGATCTCTTTGATGCGTGCAGCGTCTTCCTCAGAGAAGTTTGCAGCAAGGTCATCTAGGAACTGGTTTGCTTCTGCACTGAATGCAGGTACTTCTGTGATTGCATCTGTAGCTGCAAGCTTTTGTAACCAGCGAATTTCAACGATAGAGCGGTACTTTAGTAGACCAAACTCACTAAAGATGCTGCGAAGTGCAATAGTTTTACTTCCGTAACGACCGTCTACTGGTGAAACAGCAGTCAATGCTGACAGTTCCATGATGTTCTCCTGAATTGAGTTTCGAAATTTTGTGAGCTTTATACCAGCATCTCAGTCATTTGTCACGAACATTGCGCAAACGTTTGCGTGAGGTTTGTTTTGGTATAAAGAAACAGCTCGCGCAAGGGCGCGAGCTGGAATTAAATTATGCCATTCTGGCGAGTAAGATTTGCGCTTGCTCGACCATCTTTTTACGTCCGAAGATAAGGTGACGGCGTTTACCACCTACCTGACGCCACAGTACCGCGCTACGAATACCTGATAGTAGCAGAGCACGGACTTTATGCTGGTTTGAAGTCTGTTGTAGAACTGATGGAGTACCCGTTACCTGAATACGTGGCCCTACAGGGCTGATAACGTCTAGGTAGACGCTAGCAAGGTTACTCAGCATTTGTTCGTCAAGAAGTTCGAAGTGGTCTAGCTGACGTTCAAGCATTTGAATGCGGTCACCTAGCTGAGACATAGCATCATTGCGTGATTGCAGTTTACGTTCCAGAGCCATCAGGCTGATGATGTAACGGGTAATCTCACTGCCAGCAGGCGTGCTATCGATACCCTTAACCAGACATTCGAGGCCTAACTTCAAATCGACTTCGCGGCCATAAACACCAACCGTATTACTTGGGTTAGTGTTTAGGATCGCTTTTAAAGAAGTTTCAAACGCGTCAGAGTCACAGTGACCGTTTTTAGCGACTTGTTGAACCAAGGCCACTGCTTGGCAAATTCCAGCAAATGCAATAGTGCGGTCGTAAAGTGTGTTAGCCACGTAATTCTACTCCATATAGTTACGATTAAATTAAATACGCTCTTCGATGATACCGCCACCAAGGCAGACTTCATCTTTATAGAAAACAGCAGATTGTCCAGGCGTAACAGCGACTTGCGGTTCGTCAAAGATCACTTTGATGTTCTCATCATCAATAGGGATGATAGTACATGGGATATCTGTTTGACGGTAGCGAGTTTTTACAGTGCATTGTAACGGTTCTTTAATCGCCGCTCGATCAACCCAGTGAAGTTGGGAGGCAATCAGCCCCTGAGACTTAAGCATTGGGTGATCTTTACCCTGTACTGCAATCAGTACATTGCGCTTAAGGTCTTTGTCACCAACGAACCATGGGTCTTCGTTACCGCCACCGCCTTTTTGACCACCAATGTGAAGGCCTTTACGTTGGCCAAGGGTGTGGTACATAAGACCATTGTGTTTACCGATCACTTTACCTTCAGGTGTTTCGATATCACCAGGTTGAGCCGGCAGGTAACGTCCTAAGAAGTCAGTAAATTTGCGTTCGCCGATAAAACAGATACCAGTAGAATCTTTTTTCTTCGCGGTGATCAGATCTTGTTCTTCTGCGATACGACGTACTTCTGGTTTCTCCAGCTCACCAACAGGGAACAGACTACGCGCCACCTGATCACTGCTCAGAGTGTACAGGAAGTAACTTTGGTCTTTGTTTCCGTCAAGGCCACGCAGCATTTTTGGTTTCTCACCAGCCGCCAGTTCTTCAGCGGTTGGGAATGTACGGCGAACATAGTGACCCATCGCAATGTAGTCTGCGTCGAGTACTTCGTCAGCGAACTCTAAGAATGCTTTGAATTTGATCTCTTTGTTGCACAGAATATCAGGGTTAGGCGTACGGCCAGCTTTGTATTCAGCCAGGAAGTACTCAAATACGTTATCCCAGTACTCTGCAGCAAAGTTAATGGTATGTAGATGGATGCCTAGCTTGTCACATACCGCTTGTGCATCTGCAAGGTCTTCCGCTGCTGTACAGTACTCTTCATTATCATCTTCTTCCCAGTTCTTCATGAACAGGCCTTCAACCTGGTAGCCCTGCTGCTTGAGAAGGTAAGCCGAAACGGATGAATCAACGCCACCGGACATGCCAACGATGACTTTCTTTTGACTGTTATCAGTACAGTTGTCAGACATTACTAAACACCACTTAAATTAACTGGAGGCAGATTTTATCAGAAAGCACAGCAAGGGGACAGATCCGAGATCGAACTCACACTTCGATTTTGACCAAATAACCCGCATTCGCTGAATCAAATCTACGAATAATTGAGTATAGAAACCCTATATGTGGCATAGTTGCGGAAATTCAAGAGATACAGAGCAATTGAAATGAGCGAACAGAACCAAATCATTGAAGAACAACAGTTGATTGAAGTGATTGAGAACCAACTTGAAGATGGCAATCCAATCAAAGCAAAAGAGACCCTGATGCGTCTTATGATGACAGGTACGCCTCGCGAAGAAGCGATCGCAATGATGGCATGTGCAGTGGCGATCGAAATCTTCGACGTAATGAAAAATGACAGTGAGTTTGATCTCAAGCGCTATTCTGAAAACTTAGACCGTCTACCTGATCTGAGCTTTATGGAAGGCGAGTAATCCCAGCGGCTTGTTGCAGTCAGATTTCAGAATTCCGGTCTGGCTGCGTTGGCATGCGTAATATGCTTTCAGCACCTGCAAAGTTATAAAATTCCTCCTCTTATTTACTACTCCCTGATTCGGCAATGATTTAATTATCGGTGCAAACGTTTGCTATAATTCCTCTAGTTGCCGCGCTAAAGAGGGCAAGGTAGAATCCGGCATCCTTTCATCCCTTATTCAGAATCCTTTACGGCAGAAAAACAGTTATGAAATTTCCTGGTCAACGTAAATCGAAGCATTACTTTCCTGTTCACGCTCGCGATCCTCTTGTGACTCAATCGCAAGAGAGCAAAAAAATGTCGCGCACGCATATTATTGGTATTGATCAAACCTTGGTTGATATCGAAGCGAAAGTAAGTAGCGAGTTGATTGATAAATATAAATTGAGTAAGGGACACTCACTAGTCATTGATGATGAAACAGCTGAAGCTCTTTATAACGAGCTGAAAGATTGTCAGCTTATTACTAACGAATATGCTGGTGGCACTATCGGAAATACGCTTCACAACTATTCAGTCTTAGCTGATGACCGTTCAACACTGCTTGGTGTTATGAGCCAGGATATTAAAATTGGTAGCTATGGTTACCGTTATTTGTGTAATACGTCTAGCCGTATGGATCTTAACTATCTGCAAGGTGTTGATGGTGCAATTGGTCGCTGTTTTGCACTTATTACTGAAGATGGTGAACGTACTTTTGCAATTAGTGAAGGTCAGATGAACCAACTTCATCCTGATAGTATTCCAGAAAAAATCTTTAAAAATGCTTCGGCTCTTGTACTAACTGCTTATTTAGTTCGTTGTAAAGCAGGCGACCCAATGCCTGAAGCAACAATGAAGGCGATTGAGTACGCTAAAAAATATGATGTTCCTGTTGTATTAACTCTGGGAACTAAATTCGTTATTCAAGATGACCCTCAATTCTGGCAGGAATTCCTACGTGATCACGTAAGTGTTGTGGCAATGAATGAAGACGAAGCGGAAGCATTAACTGGTGAGTCGGATCCACTGGCTGCATCAGACAAAACTCTTGAATGGGTTGATTTGGTATTATGCACTGCTGGCCCTGTTGGTTTATTTATGGCGGGTTACACAGAAGAGTCAGCTAAGCGTGAAACCTCTCTACCATTGTTGCCGGGTAGTATTGCAGAATTTAACCGTTACGAGTTTAGCCGACCTGCTTCTAAAGCATTATGCGAGAACCCAATTAAAGTTTATTCACATATTTCTCCATATATGGGTGGTCCGGAAAAGATCAAAAATACTAATGGTGCAGGGGATGCGGCACTATCTGCTCTGCTGCATGATATGGCAGCAAACAAATACCATAAAGAGAACGTGCCTAACTCGAGCAAGCATGCATACTCTTATTTGACTTACTCTTCGTTCTCACAAGTTTGTAAGTATTCGAACCGTGCAAGTTATGAAGTTCTGGTTCAGCATTCACCTCGTTTGTCACGTGGTCTGCCAGAACGTGAAGATAGCTTAGAAGAAGCGTATTGGGAGCGTTAATCTGCTAATAAAATAAAACCTCACTGAGGTGAGGTTTTGTAGATATATAAAAAGCGCCTTTTAGGCGCTTTTTTATTAGAGACAGTAAATCAAATTAGATTAGGAAATCGTCCAGAGATTTACCAGCGTCTAGCTGTTCTTGAATTGCAGAAGGCGTACGACCTTGACCTGTCCAAGTTTTCTCTTGGCCAGAGTTGTCAGTGTACTTATATTTAGCTGGGCGAGGAGCACGCTTAGATTTAGCTTTGCCTTTAGTCTCACCAGCAAGAGCAGAGATTAATGCATCAACGTCGATACCGTCGCTTGCAATTTGTTCTGCGATTGCTGCTAGTTTTGCTTCTTGTTCAGCTGCTTGAGCACGTTCTGCTTCTTCTGCTTCTTTACGCTCGCTAACAACAGTTGTTAGTTTATCTAGTGCTTCTTCAAGCTGCTCAAGCGTAAGTTCACGTGCGAAAGCGCGCAGGCTGCGGATGTTTAATAGAGTTTTAGTTAGTTCCGACATTAATTCATCTCTTCGTAATATAAGTTGCCGATAAAAGAATCATAAACTTCATAGTTAAATAATACAATCTTCTAACTCAAAAATTATAGAAAATAAGTGATTAGTCGATATTCTCAAATGTAATTAATTAAACTCAGAGTAGAAATTGAGTGATTTAGTGGATTGCTGAAATAATCAAGAAATCAGTGTCATTATGGTTTCATATCAATGTTTAGTCAGTCATATATCAACGCTATTAATTGTAAGGGTATTCTTTGTTGTAAATCTAAGACGATTAAACAATTGCAATCCGTTGAATGTCGTTAGATTCGTTTAAACTAATAAAGTTTACACTTCGACAAAACAAATCTGATTTTTCGCAATCAGTATCATGCTTGTAAGGCGAAACGAATATTAAACCGGATGACTATTCAATTGGCGCGGAAAGTTAGTCAGCGGCTTTTGCTAAGATTAATTAACAATAAAATCGAATAATATGTTGAATCGGACTTCAGGTTAAGTACAATGGCCGGAACCTAATGCGGTTCGTTGGTTAAATTATTGTTAAATTGACTTTTCGATAGTTTAAAGTTCCATCAATCGCGGTAGAGGCGCGGGATAAATCAGTAATGTTTGTTGGGGTGATGCCAATGAGCAAACACGAAAGGTTATTTCGCCGAAGTGAGTATCTACATCAAAGGAACTTGCTGGGGTTACACTCGAAAGGGGTAACACTGCCATAGTCTATAATTTGTAAAACTATGGAGCGCTACTGTAGGGCTGGGTCAGGCATTCGCTTGCTCGTCGCTTATTTCAATTAATTGATTGGAAATGACTTCCTTCAATTAGTCTGCAGTAGATCTCTAACCATTTATTACTGGTTTTTGAAGATCATGAATTTAATTGATTTTGCATCATCTCCTTTATCTCTTTTGCCACCGTTAGTGGCTCTGAGTCTTGCTATTGTAACGCGCCGTGTTCTTGTATCACTGGGTGTCGGCATCGTTCTTGGCGCAATCCTGCTTAATGACTACTCTGCAGCGAACACGCTCGGGTATGTAGGTTCTACGGTTTCTAGTGTATTTGTTGAAGACGGTGGTCTTAACGTCTGGAATATGAGTATTGTTGGTTTCCTTATCCTACTGGGTATGATGACAGCACTACTTACTCTTTCAGGTGGTACGCGTGCGTTTGCCGAATGGGCGCAAACTCGTGTAAAGAGCAAACGTGGTTCAAAACTACTTGCCGCGTTTTTAGGTGTCTTCATCTTTGTCGATGATTACTTTAACAGTCTTGCTGTTGGCGCAATTTCACGTCCAGTGACAGACCGTTTCTACGTTTCTCGTGCAAAGCTAGCCTATATTCTTGATTCTACCGCTGCACCTATGTGTGTCATCATGCCAGCATCAAGCTGGGGCGCATACATCATGACTATCATTGGTGGTATTCTGGTTTCTCACGGAATCACAGAGTACTCAGCTCTGGGCGCTTACGTTCGTCTGATCCCAATGAACTTCTACGCTATTTTCGCATTGCTAATGGTGTTTGCGGTAGCCTGGTTTGGTCTGGACATTGGCAAGATGCGTGAACATGAGATTTCAGCATCACGCGGCCACGGTTTTAGCAAAGAGCAAGCTGAAGATAGTCAGGAAGCACACGATCTGAACGAAGAGCTAGATATTCGTGAGAGCGAAGGTGGTAAGGTATCTGACCTTATCCTGCCAATCGTCTTCCTTATCATTGCAACTGTTGCCTCTATGCTTTACACCGGTGGTCAGGCGTTAGCGGCTGATGGGGTGGAGTTTAATCTGCTTGGTGCTTTCGAGAATACTGACGTTGGTACCTCTTTGATTTACGGCGGTCTGGTTGGTCTGGCATTTGCTCTGTTTACCGTGCTTAAGCAAGGCATTGCGATGACAGAAATCTCTCGCACACTATGGATCGGTGCGAAATCTATGTTCGGCGCAATCTTAATCCTGGTGTTTGCCTGGACGATCGGTTCAGTTATCGGCGACATGAACACTGGTAAGTACCTGTCTACGCTTGCACAAGGCAACATCAATCCACATTGGCTGCCTGTTATCCTGTTCTTGCTATCTGGCTTGATGGCATTCTCTACAGGTACGTCTTGGGGTACTTTTGGCATCATGCTACCAATCGCGGGCGATATGGCGGGTGCGACGGACTTGGCTCTAATGCTACCAATGCTAAGTGCTGTGCTGGCAGGTTCTGTATTTGGTGACCACTGTTCGCCAATTTCGGACACGACTATTCTGTCGTCTACAGGTGCACGTTGTAACCACATTGATCACGTTTCTACTCAGCTGCCTTACGCACTGTCTGTAGCCGCGGTGTCATGTATTGGTTTTGTCACATTAGGTATGACGGCATCAATTGGTCTGTCGTTTGCAGCGTCGAGCGTCGCATTTGTTGCAGTTTGTGTGCTGCTGTCAGTGCTATCTAAGTCTAAAATGGCTAGCTGTCAAAACGCGTAATACCATCATTTGAAAGATAATTTTTAAGGGAGCTTCGGCTCCCTTTTTATTTGTATATGACAAAATTAAAAAAGTTTAAATAAATGGTTGAAAAATGTTGATAGCTTAGTTAGTGTGGATATCAACAAAGCGAAACAGAAGAGCTTATTAAGTATGCGTAAATTAGTCATGAATATTCATCATCACCATCACCCAGTCTAGTCTTTCGGGAGATGTACGCATACCCGGGAGACAGGAAACTCCCGGAGGCTAAAATCGCAAACTACAAGATTTAGAACCCTCGGGAGAACAACTCTTCCGAGGGTTTTTCAGTTTTAGAATCTTAAAAAGTTTATAAATTTCAAAAATTTGCACAGGGATATAGCAATGCAAACACAACGCCTAAGAATCGCAATCCAAAAGAAAGGTCGCCTGAGTAAAGAGTGTCAGACACTGCTTAAGAAGTGCGGCGTTAAATTCAACATCATGGGTGAGCGCCTGGTTGTTCACTCACTAAATATGCCAATTGACCTGTTACTTGTTCGTGATGACGATATCCCAGGTCTGATCATGGACGGTGTGGTTGACCTTGGCTTTATTGGCGAGAATGAACTAGAAGAAGTTCGCCTTGATCGTAAAGCGCTTGGTGAACCAAGTGACTTTGTTCAACTACGTCGCTTAGACTTCGGCGGCTGTCGTCTTTCAATCGCTATCGACAAAGATGCTGAGTACAACGGTCCTCAGGATTTAGCTGGTAAGCGTATCGCAACCACTTACCCTCAACTACTTAAAGCCTACATGGATGAGCAGGGCGTACCATTCTCAACCTGTATGCTGACTGGTTCAGTAGAAGTTGCACCTCGCGCAGGTCTGGCTGATGCAATTGCTGATCTGGTATCGACGGGCGCAACGCTAGAAGCAAATGGCCTGAAAGAAGCAGAAATCATCTTCAAATCTAAAGCGACACTGATTCAACGTGTTGGCGAATTTGATGCGGACAAGCAGGCTCTGATTGAAAAGCTACTGACTCGTATGCAGGGTGTTCAGCAGGCGAAAGAGTCTAAATACATCATGCTACACGCTCCAACAGATAAGCTTGAGCAAATTAAAGCTCTGCTACCGGGCGCTGAAGATCCAACAGTGTTGCCTCTGTCTGCTGAAAAGAACAAGGTCGCTATTCACCTGGTAAGTACTGAGAACTTGTTCTGGGAAACGATGGAACAGTTAAAAGAGCTAGGTGCTAGTTCAATTCTTGTACTACCGATTGAAAAAATGATGGGGTAACGGCCATGAGAACAGTTGTTTGGCAATCACTGAGCGAATCGCAGCAAGACTCTATTCTTGAACGCCCTGCGATTACCGAAGGTGCAAATATCACTGCTGCGGTTTCTGAGGTTATCGGCAAAGTTCGTAAGCAGGGTGATGCAGCCCTCGTTGAACTCACAGAAAAATTTGATGGCGTTAAGCCAGCGTCTATCCGTGTTTCAGAGCAAGAGGTTGAAGCAGCATGTGACCGTTTGACCGATGACATGAAACAAGCACTGAATCAGGCATACTCGAATATTGCTAAGTTCCATAAAGCGCAAAAACCGCAACCAATCAAAGTGGAAACTCAACCGGGTGTGGTATGTGAGCAGGTAACGCGTCCAATTCAAAAGGTGGGCCTTTATATTCCGGGTGGAAGTGCGCCACTGCCATCGACTGTTCTAATGCTTGGTGTTCCGGCAAAGATTGCTGGTTGTCGCAAAGTGGTATTGTGTTCTCCTCCACCTATCGCAGATGAGATCCTGTATGTCGCCAGATTGTGTGGTATCGACGAAGTCTACAATGTCGGTGGTGGTCAGGCAGTAGCCGCTATGGCTTACGGCACAGAAACCGTTTCTAAGGTTGATAAGATTTTTGGTCCGGGTAACGCGTACGTTACTGAAGCGAAACGTCAGGTGAGTAATGACTTCCGTGGTGCTGCTATCGACATGCCAGCAGGGCCGTCAGAAGTACTGGTTCTTGCTGATGAAACCGCAGACCCAGATTTCATTGCTGCTGATCTTCTTAGTCAGGCTGAACACGGTCCGGATTCTCAAGTGGTCTTAGTCACACCGTCACCAATCATCGCAGACCAGGTGACAGATGCGGTTCAGCGTCAGCTTCGAGAGTTATCTCGTGCTGAGATTGCTGAAAAAGCGTTGGCATCGAGTTTAATCATCATTGCTGAATCGATTACTCAGGCAGTGTCTATTTCTAACTATTATGGTCCAGAGCACCTAATTGTTCAGACTAAGCAGCCTCGTGAACTGCTGCCATTGTTAGACAATGCTGGATCAATTTTCCTCGGTGACTGGTCACCGGAGTCGGCTGGCGACTATGCGTCTGGTACTAACCACGTATTGCCAACTTACGGTTACACTCGTACATACTCTAGCCTTGGCTTGGCTGACTTCTCTAAGCGTATGACAGTGCAAGAGTTGTCTGCAGAAGGGTTACAGAATCTGGCTCCAACCGTAGTCACGATGGCAGAAGCGGAAGGTCTCGACGCGCACAAACGCGCAGTGACCATCCGTGTAGAAAAACTGGCTAAGGCGTAAGGTGGCAGAGATGGAAAAGCTAGCACGTAAACAGGTTCAACAGTTAACGCCTTACCTATCTGCTCGTCGAATTGGCGGCACAGGTGATGTTTGGCTCAACGCTAACGAATCGCCATTCAACAATGAATACAAGACCGACTTTGCCCGTCTGAATCGCTACAGCGAATGTCAGCCTAAGGAGTTAATAGAGGCCTACGCAGCGTATGCTGGTGTGAAACCAGAGCAGACTCTGACCTCTCGCGGGGCTGATGAAGGTATTGAGCTGCTTATCCGAGCTTTCTGTGAGCCGGGTGAAGATGCGATTCTCTACTGCCCACCGACTTACGGTATGTACTCGATCAGCGCAGAAACTATCGGCGTAGAGCGTAAAACAGTGCCACTAACGCAAGATTGGCAGCTTGATCTGGACGGCATTGAACAAAATCTTGATGGCGTGAAGTTGGTATTTGTATGCAGTCCAAACAATCCAACGGGTAACCTTGTTAAGCGTGAAGATATTGTCTCACTGCTTGAGATGACAAAAGACAAAGCAATTGTTGTGATGGATGAAGCATACATCGATTTCTGTCCGGAAGCGTCTACTGTTGATCTGCTTGAACAATACCCAAATCTGGCGATTTTGCGCACTTTGTCTAAAGCGTTTGCGCTGGCGGGGCTGCGTTGTGGTTTCACTCTGGCAAACCAAGAGCTAATCAATGTACTGCTAAAAGTTATTGCTCCTTACCCAGTGCCAATTCCAGTGGCTGAAATTGCAACTCAGGCATTGTCTGAAGCAGGTTTGGCACGAGCTAAGTTCCAGGTGTTGGATCTCAATGCTAACCGAGCATACTTGCAGGTTGGATTATCCATGATTGACGGCTTAGAAATATTCGAAGGTTGGGGCAACTACCTACTGGTTAAATTCCCTGACGGTGATGCATTATTCAAAGCTGCGTGGGACAGTGGAATTATTTTACGTAATTCACCAATCGAAAACTGTGTTCGAATTAGTGTAGGCAGTCGTGATGAGTGTGAAAAAACACTCGGCTTTATCAGAAATTATTACAACTAAAGAATCACTGGCAGTTGCCTGTTGTGACTGCCAAATATTTTGAAATAAGGAAGTTCCAGTGAGTAAGCAGCAAAAAATTCTTTTTATTGACCGCGACGGCACCTTAATTGTTGAGCCACCGGTTGATTTTCAAGTCGATCGTTTAGACAAGTTAAAACTCGAGCCATTTGTTATTCCTAGCCTGTTGGCACTGCAAGACGCTGGCTACCGTTTGGTTATGGTGACAAACCAGGATGGCCTGGGGACAGACAGCTACCCACAAGATGAGTTTGATGCGCCACACAACATGATGATGGAAATCTTTGAATCTCAGGGTGTTAAGTTCGACGACGTACTTATCTGCCCACACTTTGAAGAAGACAATTGCTCATGTCGTAAGCCTAAGCTAGGTATGGTTAAAGAATACCTACAAGGCGGCAAAGTTGATTTCCAGAACTCGGTTGTGATTGGTGACCGACAGACCGACCTTCAACTGGCAGAGAACATGGCAATTCAAGGTATCCAGTACAACCCTGAGACCATGGGCTGGAAGCAGATTCTTAAAGACCTGACCGTCAAAGCGCGTGTTGCACAAGTAGTACGTACCACCAAGGAAACGGATATCAAGGTACAGGTCAATCTGGATGAGCAGGGTGGCAATAAGATTTCCACCGGACTGGGTTTCTTTGACCACATGCTGGATCAGATTGCTACCCACGGTGGCTTCCAGATGGTTTGTCAGGTTGAAGGCGATCTGCATATCGATGATCACCACACCATTGAAGATACTGCATTGGCATTAGGTCAGGCACTTAAAGATGCGCTGGGCGACAAACGTGGTATTGGCCGTTTTGGCTTTAGTCTGCCAATGGATGAGTGCTTAGCTCAATGTGCACTTGACCTCTCGGGTCGTCCATATCTTAAGTTTGATGCTGAGTTTAGCCGTGAACAGGTGGGAGACCTATCGACGGAAATGGTCGTGCACTTCTTCCGCTCTCTGACTGATACACTGGCTTGTACTCTGCACCTTTCTTCTGCTGGCGACAACGATCACCACATCATTGAAAGTCTGTTTAAAGCCTTTGGTCGTACACTTCGTCAGGCAATTAAGGTCGAAGGTACTGAGTTACCAAGCAGCAAGGGCGTACTGTAAGGAATAAGGTTATGACAGATCAGAAAGTTGTCATTATTGATACCGGGTGTGCCAACGTTTCATCAGTAAGATTCGCGATTGAACGCTTAGGCTACCAAGTTACGATTTCAAAAGATCCACAAGTGGTATTGGCTGCGGATAAGTTGTTCCTTCCGGGCGTTGGTACTGCCAGCGAAGCAATGAAAAACCTCGAGCAGCGTGACTTGATCGAACTGGTTAAACAGGTTGAAAAGCCATTGCTGGGGATCTGTTTAGGTATGCAGTTACTGGGCAAACTATCGCAGGAAAAAGGTCAGAAAGCAGATGACATTGTTGAATGTCTTGGCCTTTGTGAAGGTGAAGTCCGCTTAATGGATACTGGTGACTTACCGTTGCCGCATATGGGCTGGAATACAGTGACGGCAAAACCGGGTCACCCGTTGTTTAAAGGCATTGAAGAAGGGGAGTACTTCTACTTCGTCCACAGCTTCGCAATGCCGGTTGGTGACTACACCATCGCCCAGTGTGATTATGGCAATCCATTCACTGCAGCGGTACAGAGTGGCAACTATTATGGTGTGCAGTTCCACCCAGAACGTTCATCTAAAGCCGGTTCGAAGCTTATTCAGAACTTTTTAGAGCTGTAGTTAAAAGAATTGAAAGGAAATAGTTCAGTGATTATTCCAGCATTAGATTTAATTGAAGGTCAGGTGGTTCGCCTATATCAAGGTGATTATGGCCAAGTGACAGAATACAAAGTTGATCCAGCACAGCAGTTTAATCTTTATCATCAGGCAGGAGCGAACTGGTTGCACTTGGTTGATCTGACCGGTGCAAAAGACACTACCGCGCGTCAGCTCGATTTGATCGCCAAACTGCTCGCAAGTACTCCTGCAAATATCCAGATTGGTGGCGGCGTGCGCAGCGAACAGGATGTTGTTGACCTTTTAGAAGCAGGTGCGCAACGAGTTGTCGTCGGTTCTACGGCAGTTAAACAACCAGAGCTAGTAAAAGGCTGGATGGAAAAATACGGTGCAGAGAAAATCGTTCTTGCGCTGGATATTAACATCGATGAGCAGGGCGTGCGTAAAGTAGCGATTTCTGGTTGGCAGGAAGATTCGGGTGTCACCATTGAAGCGCTTATTAATGATTACCTGACCGTTGGCCTGAAACACGTGCTTTGTACTGATATTTCGCGTGATGGCACACTTGAGGGCTCTAACGTAGAACTCTATGTGGATTTGTGTAAGCAGTACCCACAAGTTCAGTTCCAGTCATCTGGTGGTATCGGCTCGCTGGCCGACATTGAAGCACTTAAGGGCAGTGGTGTCGCTGGTGTGATTGTTGGTCGCGCACTGCTCGATGGCAAGTTCACTGCAGAGGAGGCATTTGCATGTTGGCAAAGCGAATAATTCCATGTTTAGATGTTCGTGATGGGCAAGTGGTTAAGGGCGTACAGTTCCGTAACCACGAAATTATCGGCGACATCGTTCCTCTTGCGCAGCGTTATGCTGAAGAGGGAGCAGACGAGCTGGTTTTTTACGATATTACTGCCTCTAGTGACGGTCGTGTGGTCGATAAAAGCTGGGTTAAGCGAGTCGCTGAAGTGATCGACATTCCTTTCTGTGTCGCTGGTGGTATTAAATCAGCGGAAGACGCAGCGCGAATTCTCGAGTTTGGTGCCGATAAGGTGTCAATTAACTCTCCAGCACTGGCGAACCCACAGTTAATTACTGATCTTGCCGACAAGTTTGGCGTTCAGTGTATTGTAGTGGGTATCGATTCCTATTTTGATAAAGAGACAGGTAAGTATCAGGTCTACCAGTTCACCGGTGATGAAGCCCGAACAAAGGCAACTCAGTGGGAGACTCGTGACTGGGTACAAGAAGTACAAAAACGTGGCGCTGGTGAAATCGTGTTAAACATGATGAACCAAGACGGTGTACGTAACGGTTATGACCTGGAACAGCTCAATATGGTACGTGAAGTGTGTAAGGTGCCGCTGATTGCTTCAGGTGGAGCGGGTGCCATGGCGCACTTTGCTGAGGCGTACCAGAAAACCAACGTAGATGGTGCGTTAGCGGCATCGGTATTCCACAAACAGGTCATCAATATTGGTGAACTGAAACAGTATCTGAAACAACAAGGTGTAGAGGTGCGTTTATGAGTTTCACGGCAGCAGAAGTTAATACGTTAGCTGAGCGTATTAATTGGGATAAAGTCGATGGCCTTGTCCCTGCGATTGTCCAGGACTTTCAATCCAGTCAGGTGCTAATGATGGGTTATATGAACCAGGACGCTTTGGTTAAAACCGGTGAAACGGGTAATGTGACCTTTTTCTCTCGCACTAAAGAGCGCCTTTGGACCAAAGGTGAAACATCAGGTAACGTTCTTCAGCTAAAGAATATCGCCCTAGATTGTGACAGTGACACCCTGCTGGTTAAGGTTGACCCGATTGGACCAACTTGCCATACAGGTACCACCACCTGTTGGGATGGCGATAAACAAGAAGAGTCGCAAATGGTGTGGCTTCATCAACTTGAGCAGCTACTGGCTGCCCGCAAGAACGCCGATCCAGAGTCCTCTTATACCGCGCACCTATATTCCCGTGGCACCAAGCGTATTTCGCAAAAAGTGGGTGAAGAAGGCGTTGAAGTCGCGCTTGCGGCGACGTCGGGCGATAAGGAGGAGTTAGTTTGTGAATCTGCTGACCTTATTTATCACCTGATGGTATTACTACAAGATCAAGGTTTGTCGATGAACGATGTGGTCAACAAACTAAAGGAACGCCATAAGTAATTCTGCTTTGTCGTAACGCCCTAACCTGAAAGCCGTAAGTGAACCTTACGGCTTTTGTTTTTATAAAAGAAATAGCGCCCTCTAGTGGGGCGCTTATAGGGTCTGACGACCTAGCCATAGACACTGTTAGTGTTAGATTTCGAACAACAAGTAGTAGCCATAACCGACAATAAAGGCGGGGATGGCTGAATAAATAGTCGCGACTAATGCCGCCTTTGGTGCTAACGCAATCGCTGGGAATAGCGCATCACCATCATTGGATATTGCATTAGCCAGCTGAGCTGAAAGTGGCGCTGCGCCAGCGATATACAAACTAGTGACCAGAATTTGTGGTCCACAACCTGGCAACAAGCCGACGATAAGACCCATTAACGGCATCCAAGGTCCCCAACCAGCAAAAGTGGTTGCCAGATCGACTTGACCAAAAAAGGCCACCAGTTCAAAGGCCATAAAGGCGATAATGACCCAGGCTGTCACGAAGTTGGTGTCTTGCGCCGCTTTTTGAATTGGATGAGAGGAGACCTGCTTAGTATCTTCAGCAACGGTTGACTCGTAGTCTTTAATCTCTTTAGTCAGGGACCATAGTAAGGTACTGGTGATAATCAGTGCGGCACCAAGCCACTCGATAGTCATTTCAGGCCAGCCTAACAACTGGTTGATGTCTATCTGGAAAGAACCCAGTAAGGCAATCACGGTTGCAGGTAGCAAAAGCCACTTCCAGAATACACCCTGTAAATTAATCGCGCGCTGTTCAAACCCTTTTGTCGGTGTCTGGCACTGACTTACGCGACCGATAACTTGTTCAGCCTGCGGGCGTAGGAAGTCATCGGCATGTATCTCGTTGACTACCCAACCGGAAATACAGCCAACCATAACACCAAGACCGATCACCGCGAATCCGATATCAGGCTTGCTTGCGAGCAGCAAGAAGGCGGCATCACCCATGGTAGAAGTCAGCACTGCCACTATGGCACCGAACCCAACTCGTCCGCTGACAAACTGAGTCGTGACGATAATGGCACCGCCACAACCGGGCAGTGCACCAAGCAGAGCGGCAAATAAAACCTGATGGTTGCGCGAGCTCTGATATAGGTTGACCAGCTTATTCTCCTGACTGAAGAAGCCAGACAGGTAGTGATAAACCGCCAGTGTGAATGCGACATAACTGGATACCGCCCAAAAAGCATCTGACAGTGTGTTTACACTAACTAAGCGGGTAGTAGGGTTGGCAATCAGCACTAGCAGAGAGATAGGCAGCAATAGGCGCTTATAAGCCGGAGAAAATTGTGACAGTGTCAACCAGCTTGGCAAGATTTGATGAAGACGTAAAGAGCTCATAGATAGCTAACCTTGAATGCGAATTATTATCAATAATATGCTAATGAGAATTATTTGCAATAAAGAGTTTGTGTTTTTGCCCATCAGATTCACAACAAGATAATAACCGGATGACTGCTAGGGTCTTGTTGGCGAAGATTACATTAGAACAGTGTGATAAGTGCTAAACTTATATGTAGAGCGGCGTGTAATGAAGCGAATAGTCATGGCTTATGCCGAAATATTCTCGCCCAAACGATGACAAACAGTCAGAATCAGGTAAAATATCGCCCTCGTGAGTAATGGCCCATTGTATGGGTAGAAATTTAGTCAGATAGGAAAAAAGATGATTCTAGTTGTAGGTCACAAGAACCCTGATAGTGATAGTATCTGTAGTGCATTGGTAGCCACTGAACTACTTCAAGCACGTGGCGTTGAAGCTATGCCTATTCGCCAAGGTGAGATTAACCGTGAAACCCAACACATCCTAGAAGTTGCTGGTGCAGAAGTTCCTGAACTGCGCACTTCAGTAGCGGGTGAGAAAATCTGGTTAGTAGACTACTCAGATCTAGCACAAGCACCGGATGATGTGGCTGAAGCAGAAATTCTTGGTATCGTTGATCACCACCGCCTAGGTGACGTGATGACAATCAACCCAATGGAAGCTTGGATCTGGCCTGTTGGTTGTACTAACACAGTACTGTTCAACATGTTCAAGATTGAAGGTCACGAAATCAAACCTCAAATCGCTAAGCTTATGATGTCAGCAATCCTATCTGACACAGTAGGTTTCGCTTCTCCAACATGTACGCAAAAAGATAAAGATGCAGTTGAAGAACTAGCAAAAATCGCTGACGTATGTGATGTAGACGCTTTCATCAAAGATCTATTGATTGCTAAGACAAACATTGAAGGTCTATCTGCTGCTGAGCTAGTTGAGAAAGATCTGAAAGGTTACCCATTCAACGGTCGTGATGTGGTTGTTGGTCAGGTTGAACTTGCAACTCTTGAGCAAGTAGACGGCATGATCGAAGCACTAGAAGCTGACCTTGAGCGCCGTTGTGCTGAAGAAGGTCTGGCGTTTGCTGCAGTAATGTTGACAGACATCACTACAGCTCAGACTCGTCTACTGTACAAAGGTGAGTGGGCAGAGAAGCTAGTTAAGCATGAAAAAGATGGCATGCTAATGATGGAAAACACTCTAAGCCGTAAGAAGCAAGGCTGGCCTTGGCTTCAGACTGAACTGGCTTAATTTTCCAAGCTCAACGTATTCTAAGCGCCCATGGCTATTGCCGTGGGCGTTTTATTTAGAGGAATCAAAATGTCACTATCTAAAGAGCAGTTAGAGTCAGTAAACAAGATGCGTCCAGATGAGCGCTTTAACTACTGTATCAAAGAGATCGCTAAGCACCGTCAAGTTTGGATTCTCACCGACGAACACGGCTGCGTTATGCTCAATACTGAGGATGAAGATTGTGTTCCTGTGTGGCCTCATCAAGAGTTTGCAGAGCAGTGGGCGACGGGAGAATGGGAACACTGTAAAGCAGAATCTATCTCTACCGCTAAATGGTTCAGTCGTTGGACTTACGGTCTGGAAGATGATGAGCTATCCGTTGTCGTGTTCCCTAACGATAACGAAGAAGGGGTTGTGCTATACCCTGATGAGTTTGAATTCGAACTTAAAAAACGCAGCAATTAATAGCCGATGAGCTGAAATAACTCTCCGCTTTTTGCTACAGAAACGGCCCGTTTAAGCGTGCCGTTTTTTTTATAACTACGCAAAATTTTGGCGACGATTGGCTTCACTTGTTGCTCACTCATTCCGACCTTTAACTCAGGTTCATAGAGCAGCTTTAGCAATACCACATCCAAAGGAGAAAGCAGATCTTCCGGGGTCTGGTCATTGAAGATCGATGGGTAGGCGCTTTCTGAATCGTTAGGTAAGCCAAGGACCTGGGTTATCTCTTCAATGATGCAAGCCAGCAATTTTCCATGTTCTCTCGCCTGATCAACAGGGATAATGATAGCCGCACCCGACATAGCGCCATCGCGACCGATCCGATATCCAGCTTTACATATCGCACCATAAACATTATCTAATGCGGGTGTACCTAGCTCACGCTCGATATCTTTACGCCATTGAGATTCTTGAGTAAATATCCAGATAATATTGGCTTGCTGCCTTGATGAAACACGGGAGATAGGGTGGCCGGTTATCTCTTGTAGATGACGAATGTGCGCATTGGTCAGTTCGTCATGGAGCTCGCGGTCTGGTACCTTGTGGTCGACCCAGATACGTATCGGTTGGTTCCATTTTACCAGCGGTTTGTTGCCGGCAGAGTACTCATTACGCAGTGCAACGTTAATGAAGGCATTCTCAACAAACTTGGTGTCTAACCAAGTCTGTTGATTGGCATAAGCAAGCACTGAAGAGCTGAATAGTGCCGCAATCAGTCCGGTTAACGCTATCCTTAGCATCTGGTTTCCTATTTGAAGCAGGTGGCTTTGTTAAAGTGACTTTCGACTAGCCTTTGCGTGATGGGGTGTTGTGGGCAGGAAAGCACCTGGTGTGTCTCTCCACTCTCAACCACTTCACCTTCATGCATCACCATCACTTTGTCAGTAATGTGTTTTACCACACCAATGTGCTGCGATACGTAGACAAAGGAAACCCCCATCTCTTCTTGTAGTTCCAGAAATAGGTTGATGATTTGCGAACGCATCGCCATATCGAGACCGTTAAGCGCTTCATCCGCGACGATGATCGATGGCTGCAATATAAGCGCACGAGCCAAACAGACACGCTGCTTTTGGCCAGTAGCGAGCATCTGCGGATAGAAATAGGCGTGCTCTGGTAGTAAACCAACTCTAAGCAAGGTCTCCTTGACTCGTTTAATACGGGCTTCTGGTGGCATGCTGGTATTACGCTTGAGTGGGCCTTCAAGAATACGACCAATTTGGATTCGAGGATTTAAAGAGGTGTTGGGGTCCTGAAAAATCATCCGAATCAGTTTGCAGCGTGTCGAGTAGTCTTCGTGTTCTAATAACTCACCGTTAACGCG
Organism: Vibrio brasiliensis LMG 20546; assembly: GCF_000189255.1. Classification (GTDB taxonomy): domain Bacteria; phylum Pseudomonadota; class Gammaproteobacteria; order Enterobacterales; family Vibrionaceae; genus Vibrio; species Vibrio brasiliensis. The sequence continues at coordinate 43,430 of NZ_AEVS01000102.1, forward strand.
AATCTCGCCTGAGGTCGGCTCGACTACGCCAGATAGCATGCGTGCTAAGGTCGATTTTCCAGAACCATTCTGGCCAATAAAACCTATTGTCTGACCTGCTTCAAGGCTAAAACTGACAGGCTTGACTGCTTCATGAACCTGCTTACGAAATAGCCCTGCACGAGTGATAAAGGTTTTGGATAGATCGTTGACTTCTAATAGAGCGCTCATGCTTTTTTCTTCTCCATGTTTAGTGGGAAGTGGCAGGCGAACTTGTGGTTCTTTATTCTTCGAGTCATAGGAATTTCTACACATTGGCGCTGAGCATAAGGGCAACGCGGCCCCAGGCGGCAGCCAATCGGCAAGTGCTGCAAGGGAGGAATAGTACCTGGCAGCGATTGCAGTTTCTCTTTATGGGGAATCCAGTCACTGAAATCTGGCATCGCTTTTAGCAGCGCAACAGTGTATGGATGCTTCGGTTTACTGAGGATCTTCTTGGTGTCAGCAGACTCTACTGATTGGCCACAATACATTACTGTGATTCGCGTCGCCCACTGAGTGATTGTTGTTAAGTCGTGACCAATCAACATGATAGAAGTATTGTGCAACTGGTTCATTCGACTCAATAGACGCAAAATCTGCGATTGAGTAATAGGATCCAAGTCGTTGGTTGGTTCATCAGCAATCAAGAGCTTTGGTTTGGCCGCAATCGCCATGGCAATCATGATCTTCTGACATTCACCATCCGTCAGCTCGTAGGGGTAGCTGTGCATAATTTGCTGGTGGTTTTTGATACCAACCTTATGCAGCAATGCAGTTGCCTGCTTTCTACGCCATTTAAAGCGCTCCCACCATTTACCTTCAAATGAGCGGGAAGGTATCGCTTCAATAAGCTGTTTACCGACCTCTTCAGATGGGTCAAGGCAAGTAGATGGCTCCTGAAAGATCATCGCGATATCGCGAGCAATGACACGGCGGCGCTCTTTTGGGGTTAACTGAAGCAGATCGACATTGCCAAGACGCATACGGTCAGCGGTGACCTTCCAGTTATCCTTACAAACGCCAACGATAGCTTTCGCTACCAGACTTTTACCGGAACCTGATTCACCTACTAAGCCACGAATTTCGCCTTCGTTCATGGTCAGGCTCATGCGGTCGACCGCTTTCATCATGCCCTGAGGCGTTTCGATCTCGATAGTGAGATGGCGGATATCTAGTAAAGGCATTATTCGATCCCCGCATTCAGTGCTTGGCGAACACCTTCACCAACAAGGTTTATGACAATAACAGTAAACATGATTGCAAGGCCGGGTAGGGTCACAGTCCAGGGAGCAAGGTAAATCAATTCTACGGAGTCGCCCAAAATAGCGCCCCATTCAGTACTCGGTGCTTGAGCACCTAAGCCCAAGAAGCCCAGAGCGGTAATATCCAAAATCGCAATTGACCATGCCAGTGTCACTTCGCTAGCCACTACGACAAGTACGTTTGGCAGGATAGAGTTCCACAGCAGATAGAAATCGTTAGCGCCATCCAGGCGAGCCGCCATGATGTAATCTTTTTCCACTTCGGTATGCACCGCTATATAAACTGAACGGACAAAACGAGGAATCAATGCCAGGCAGATCGCCAGTAAGATATTAAATTCACCAAAGCCGAGAAAAGCGACGAAGATAATAGCTAAAAGTAGTGATGGAATTGACATCACTGTATCAAGTAAGTGGTTCAGCGTGCTGGACAGCAGGCCTTTCGTCATACCGGCAAGAACACCGATGATACAGCCGACGACTGTAGCAATTATGGTAATTAACAGAGCCGCACCAAAGGTTAAACGTGAGCCTTCAATCAGACGAGATAGGATGTCACGTCCGAGGTCGTCGGTGCCGAGGAAGTACTCTACCGTACCAGCAGGATTCCATGACGGTGGGATCAGCAGCTCGCCAGTTTGTGCCTGTGGATCGTGAGGGGTGATCCATGGAGACAGCAGGGTAATCAAGACGATGATCGACAGACACCATAAACCAAACATCGCAAGGTTGTTGGCTCGGAAACTGCGCCAGAATCGCTCGAACTGAGTCGGGATGCGCTCTTCTTGATAGACGTTATCGGTTAGCATACCACTCTTTCCTTACTAGCGGATTGATCATAGCGCCAATCAAATCAGACAGAATATTGGCTGTCAGAACAAAGGTGGCGACAACAATAACGCCTGCCTGAATAGAGACATAATCTTGCTGAGATAGTGCATCTAATAGCCAGCGGCCAATGCCCGGCCAGTTGAAGATGGACTCGGTGATAATTGCCAGAGTCAGCATACTCGACAACTGAACCCCAATCTTTGGAATGATAGGTGGAATCGCGTTGCGCAGTACATGCTGGGTAACGATCTCGTGAGTCGAAAGACCTTTAATTCGCGCCGCACGAATGTAGTTTTGTCCCATTACTTCTGCGACCGAAGTACGCATCAGGCCGATAACCTGAGTGGTTGGCGCAAGAGCCAGTACCAGACAAGGCAGGATCAAGTGTTCAATGACACTTTGCAGAGCGTGTGCGCGATAGGCACCATTGGCAAAAAACGCATCAATGATGGCGAAGCCAGTGACATGATCGATTTGGTACAACAGATCGTAGCGTCCACCAACAGGGAAGACCTCAAAGTGCAGTGAGAACACCATGATCATCAACAGAGCAATCCAGAATAGTGGCGCCGAGTAACCTGACATAGAAGTAAACGAGATGGCAGTATCAATCCATTTGCCTTGCTTCATGCCAGCCAGCGTACCAATTGGAATGCCGATAAATAGTGAGATAGTAAAGGCGATTAGACACAGCTCCAGTGTCGCAGGGAAGACGGTTTTCAGCTCATCAATGATCGGCACACCGATTTTGTTAACGCCGAAGTTAAGCTGCATCAACTCACCAAGGTAAGTTAGCCAACCACTCCAGAAGTCTTGCAATGCCCACGCAGAGTTAGGTTCTAAACGTAAAATGCTGAAACCGACCATCGTCAGGATAAGCAGAGTGATAATAAACAGGTTAAGTCGTCGAACGGAATACAACAGCATTACTGTAACCTCTCGACGGTATCAAATGGCTGAGCATTAAACGGGCTCACTTTGAATCCTTTTAATGAAGTATCATGCGCTTGCATCTGCATACCATGGTTTAATGGAATGACAGGAAACTCCTCATTGAGGATGTTTTGCGCTTGTTTGTAGAGGTTCTTACGGTAACGCAATTTATCGACTTCAAGCGCCAAATCGAGCAAGAAATCAAAGTCTGGATTACACCAGCTTGAAACGTTAAGTCCCACGCGTTTTGAATCACATGATAACAACGGGCGCAAGAAGTTGTCCGGGTCTCCGGTATTGGCAATCCAACCGGTTAGATAGAGGTCGATATTGGCGTTACTATCGAGATGACTGCGATCAAAACGGTCGTTGGTCATCAGGTTCAAGGTAATACCCACATCGGCAAAGTTAGCTTGAATCAGTTCTGCCGTTTTACGCGGGCTAGGGTTGTAAGCTCTCGGCTCTAACGGTACTGACATCGTTAGTTCAAGGCCTTTACTGTAACCGGCTTCGCGCAGCAACGCTAAAGCGTAGTTACGATCATAACGAATCTGAATAGCGTCTTTTTGATAAGCCCACGAAGACGGTGGCAGAACCGAGTAAGCCTGGCTGCCGGTACCGTAATAAACGGAATCAAGAATATTCTGGCGATTGATCGCGTAGTTAAGTGCCTTACGCACACGAGCATCGTTTAAGGCAGGATGAGAGGTGTTAACCGCGACAAAAGAGATGTTCATCGCAGGCTTAGCCGTTAACTGGACATCATCATTCTGTTCGATAATAGGTAACTGGCTCGAAAGCGGTGAGTTGAGGACATCACACTCCTTACGTAACAGTTTTGCCAATGTACCCGTGCCGCGCTGAGAAATATCAAACACCACCTGTTCCATCTTAGGTCGTGTTTTCCAGTAGCCATTGTGACGTTTAAGGCGAATAAGGTCGTTAACCTGATATTCGGCAAGATAGAAAGGACCTGTACCGATAGGGTGACTATCAAGCATGCCTTTTTCATCACTCAGTTCCAGTTGCAGAGCATACTCTTTTGAAAGAATGACCGCATGGCTAGTCGCAATGTTGGAGAGAAAGCTGTTGTCCGGACGGCTTAAAGTGAATTTCACTCTATGAGGGGAGAGTGCAGTGACATCAACAACTAAATTACTAAAATCGATACCACTAAACCAAGGGTAAAGCCCACTACCAACGTAGTGAAAAGGGTTAGTGCTATCAATAATGCGATGAAAACTGAACACGACATCATCGGCGTTCATCGCGCGAGATGGGGTGAACCAGGCGGTATTTTGAAACTGAACACCTTTGCGTAAATCAAAGATGTATTCTGTGCCTTCTTTATTGACCTTCCAACTGGTTGCCAGACTTGCAACTGGTTGATAGTTGTCATTATCTAGGGTCAGCAAAGTGTTATAAATCTGAGGGCTTAAGGTTTCTGACGTAATTCCACTGTCAACCAACTGAGGGTTGAATGTCGATGGGCCGCCCTGACCACAATAGACAAATCCTTTTTGGCGGATTTTGTTGTGATCAATTTCTTCACCACAGCCCGCTAACAGGCTGAGAGTAAATAACCCTAATGTAAACTGTATGAATGCTTTCATAGAAAGAACAATTGTCTGGGACAAAGCATAATGGAACTCATCATTATGCCTTAAGATCCTCATAATTTACCACTAAATACAATCAGTAACCAAAGCAAAACCACAGTTTTGCTAGGTTAATTTAGGTTTGTCAGGTCGTACTTACGAACCATGCCTCTTAATTGATGGTAGCTCAGCCCGAGCAATTCCGCGGCTTTACGTTGGTTGAACTGGCTCTGCTTAAGCGCTTCAGTCAAAATCAACTGATCTTGTTGCTCCTGCCAAAGTTTATAGTCGAGAGGAAACTCAAAGCTTGTGAGTTCGGTTTTATCTGCTTCTTCACTGACGGTGACAGTCTGTTGCCAGTCAGATTGGAAAGGGTCGAAGACCAGACTTTCGATAGGATCCTGCTGTTGGCCATGTTGGTACACGGCGCGCTCGATAACGTTCTTTAGTTCACGGACGTTACCCGGCCACTGGTAGTGGCGAAGACTCTGTTCCGCCTGCGCTGAAAAGCCAACAAAGTAGTCAAAGCCGAGCTCTCGACACATCTTAATCGCGTAGTACTCGGCGAGTAGCAAAATATCTTCCTGTCGCTCACGTAACGGTGGCAGGTGAATGACATCAAACGCCAGTCGGTCTAGTAGGTCAGCTCTGAAATCACCTTTTTCGGCCATTTGAGGAAGGTCTGCGTTGGTTGCACACACCAAACGAACATTGGCATTGAGTAACTGGTGTCCACCAACACGCTCGTATTGGCCATATTCAATCACTCGTAATAACTTTTCCTGGACCAACAATGGAGCCGTTGCGAGTTCATCCAGAAACAGAGTGCCGTTTTCAGCGCGTTCGAAACGCCCCTTGTGGCGACCTTTTGAACCCGTAAATGACCCTTGCTCGTGACCGAACAGTTCTGAGTCGATTAAGCCTTCACTAAGCGTTGAACAGTTAAGGGAGATTAATGGTTGATCCCAACGTTTTGATAGATAGTGTAATCGTTGAGCGATGAGTTCTTTACCTGTACCACGTTCGCCAATAATTAGCACAGGTCGCTCAATCGCCGCCAGTTTTGAAACTTTATCGAGTACCGAGAGAAAAGCGGGAGACTCTCCAATGAGGTTTTGCTGCATGCCATTGCTCCGTGGCGAAATTTACCAATTGTTGGTTAAATTCAACATACTAATTGGTGTAATGCAATGGTCTTTTTGTTAACTGATTGATTTTAAGTGGTTTAATTTCTGGCACGCTATTTGTTATAGAGAATAGGGAACACCGAATATTGTTGAGCCGTCAGACAACGGTTCGCGTTAACTGTAATAAGGAGCCTAGCTATGGGTATTTTCTCTCGATTCGCAGACATCGTTAATTCAAACATCAGCGCTCTACTGGATAAAGCTGAAGATCCAGAAAAAATGATTCGTCTAATCATTCAGGAAATGGAAGACACACTAGTCGAAGTACGTACTAACTCGGCTAAAGCCATTGCTGACAAAAAAGAGTTGGCGCGTAAAGTGGAGTCAATCGAAGACTCAATTAATCAGTGGCAGGAAAAAGCGACTCTGGCATTGACTAAGCAGCGCGAAGATCTGGCGCGAGCGGCTCTGATTGAGAAACAGAAACTGCAAGATGTTCTTAAAGGTCTGCACACTGAACAGACGCTGGTAGAAGAGACCATTGACAAACTAACCGGTGAAATTGGCAAGCTTGAAACTAAAATCACTGAAACTCGTGCTAAACAACAAGCACTGGCAATCCGTAGCCAGACGGCGTCAAATCGTCGTGACGTGCAGAAACATCTGCATACTGCGCGTACTAGTGAAGCGATGGCAAAGTTCGAGCAGTACTCCCGCAAGATAGATGAGATGGAAGCAGAGGCGGATCTATACGCTAAAACGGGTAATGCAAAGTCATTAGATCAAGAGTTTGCAGAGCTGCAAGCTCAAGACGAAATTGAGAAAGAGCTACAAAAACTTAAGCAGCAGATGGAAGAGAAAAAGTAATTCTCAATTTGTTTTGTTAATTTAAATAGGCAGACAGTCTAACTACTCAAATTCGTCTGCCTTTATTAAGGAGTTATTGTATGTCGTCATTTCTAATTGCTGGGCCGTTGATTGTCTTTCTGATTTTTGTTGCACCACTGTGGCTGTTTCTCCATTACCGTAGTAAGAAAACGGCCAGCACAGGGTTATCGAGCGAAGACTTGCAACGCTTGGAGCTGCTATCGACAAAAGCAGAAAATATGCAAAAGCGTGTTGATACGCTAGAGCGTATTCTTGATGCGGAATCACCAAGTTGGAGACGTCGTTATGAATAAACGTGAGTTATACCGTGATACGGTCAATGGTAAATTGACTGGGGTATGTGCAGGTTTGGCTAATTACTTCTCACTAGAAGTTTGGTTGGTACGAATTCTTGTCATATCTGCGGCTCTACTAGGTGGTAGTTTCTTAGTTTTACTCGCTTATGTGGCGATGACCCTGATGATCGAGAAGCAGCCAGACAACTACGTAGAAGCGATTAAAGCGCAGCAAGAGCACAAGCTCAAAAACAAACCGTGGCAACAAGGTCAGACACCAGATATGTTGCTTAATACTATCGAGAAAGATTTCGATCAGTTAGAAACACAAATCCGTGACCTTGAAGCTTATGTCACGTCGGATGCCTTTAAAGTCGATAGAGAATTTAAAGCCCTATAATCTTTGGACTCAAAAGTGCGACTTTCGACTCATATAATGGGCAAATTATTAATTTTCATAATAATTTACCTCAACCGCTGTGGAAGTCGCGTTATCATTCATCTATCTTTGTAACTAGTAGCTACAAATGGATGATTGACACATGCATAAATCTTTGTTGTTGCTTGCCATAACTTCTGCGCTCAGCGGTTGTGGCAAGGAGCTCCCTCCTGTTCCAGAACCAGAATCCAGACCCGCTAAGTTATTCACAGTCTCTGTTGGCAACGCCCAGTTTGAACGAAACTTTCCTGCCACATCAGAAGCTGGTGATAGAGCCGTATTGGCCTTTCGAGTACCCGGACAAATGCAATCTATCGATGTGCTTTCCGGGCAGATGGTCAAAAAAGGTGACGTTTTAGCTTCACTTAATCCCGATGAATACACCTTGCTAGCCAAGCAGGCGGAAGCGCAGTTCCGTTTGGCTGATGTTCAGTATCAGCGTTATAAAAAGCTGCGTAAAGATAAGGTCGTTTCCGAACAAGACTTCGATCAGGCCAAGGCGAACCATAACTCTGCGAAAGCCACATTGGAGCAAGCGAAAGCCAACCTCAGATACACCAAATTGGTTGCCCCTTACGATGGAACAATCTCAATTGTCCCTGCAGAAGAACATGAGTTCATTGCAGCCAAACAAGGTGTAATGAATATTCAGACCAATCAGCTAATGAAGGTGATTTTTCAGTTGCCGGATCATCTGCTGAACAAGTTTGCTAGCGGCGTTAACCTAACGGCCACTATGACGTATGACGCATTCCCGAATAATCAGTATGAGTTGATCTTCCAGGAAGTCGACACTGAAGCTGATCCAAAAACCGGTTCGTACAAGGTAACTATGATTATGGAGCGTCCTGCTGATGTTGGCATACTTCCGGGTATGGCAGGCTCTGTCCACGTTGCGGTTGAGTCGACCGGAGCAACCCAGATTCCTCAATCAGCTTTAATTGAGCAAGACGGTAACACCTACGTGTGGCGTGTTGACTCTGACGGTATTGTTTCGCAGGCGCAAGTTGAGCTAAACGATAGACGTCAGGTGCAGGATGGTCTCAGTGAAGGCGATCAGATCATTGTCTCTGGTGTCAGTGGGATTGAGCCTGGGATTAAAGTTCGTGAATGGATTAAAGAGCGAGGGTTGTAAGATGAAACAGTGGTTAAGTCTTGGTGCCCTTACATCGGTAGCCATGTTGGCTGGCTGTGGTGGAGAGCCACAATATGTCGATTTTGGTACACCTAAAGTGAAGGTGGTCGATCTTTCCAGTCAGACAGTGACTGAAGACAGGCTCTATTTCCCTGCGGTAGCAAATGCTGCAGAACGGTCACACCTAAGCTTCCGTGTTGCTGGTGAAATAAGTCGTATCTATGTCAAAGAGGGTGACCAGTTGAAGAAGGGCGATCTGATTGCTGAATTAGACCCAACTGATTATCAACTTGATGTCGATAATGCCTCGGCGCGTTTTAGTGTAGTCGACAGCCAGTACAAGCGTTCTAAACCTCTGGTTGATAAAGGCCTGTTGGCTAAATCTCAGTTTGATGAGATTGCAGCAAACCGACAGATTGCCTACGCAGAGTTGGAGTTGGCTAAGCTACGTTTGTCATTCACAAAACTCCTTGCCCCGGTTGATGGCATCATTTCCCGAGTCAGTGCCGACCAGTTTGAAAACATTCAGGTTGGGCAGCAAATCGTCAATATTCATAGTGTTGAGAACGTCGAAGTTCTGATTCAGCTTCCTGACCGTTTGTACGTAAACCAGCCTAAACAGGGAGTTCTTTCTCAGATCCAAGCGCTGGTTAAAGTACCAAGCGGCAATGAATACACCGCGCAGATTAAAGAGTTCACCACCGAGCCGGACCCTGCGACTGGCACCTTTACCGTTACGCTTTCTCTGCCTATGCCTGAACAAGAGTACATTTTGGATGGCATGGCTGTAGAGGTCACTTCAAAAGGAGAGGACATTGGTCTGGAACTCAATCAAGGGGTTCAGGTGCCTATCGAAGCGATATTCAATGCTGACGGTGATTCTCTGGACAAAGAGAGCAAATTTGTCTGGCGCTTAAACCCTGATAGCACGGTAACTAAGCAGCAAGTACGAGTAGGTAAGGCGACCAGAGATTCAGTGCAGATCTTAGATGGTCTGAGTCTGGATGATACGGTCGTTACAGCGGGTGTTTCCAGATTAAGAGAAGGAATGCAGGTGCAAGTGATTAAACAGGAGGCAGGTGATGAGTGAAGTAAACAATAACGTGCCTCAGGACGATGACAAGATTACTGGTGTCGCTGCCTACTTTATTCGCAACCGTGTGATCAGTTGGATGATCTCGCTGATATTCCTTATTGGCGGCGTTGCAGCATTTTTCGGCTTAGGACGCTTAGAAGATCCAGCCTTCACAATCAAAGATGCAATGGTGGTCACCTCTTACCCGGGAGCCACACCACAACAGGTGGAAGAAGAAGTAACGTATCCACTTGAGAAAGCGATTCAACAGCTGACTTATGTCGATGAGGTCAACTCGATTTCGAGCCGAGGTTTATCGCAAATTACCGTGACCATGAAAAATAACTATGGTCCCGACGATTTGCCGCAGATATGGGATGAGCTGCGACGTAAGGTTAATGACCTCAAGGGGCAATTACCGCCAGGGGTCAATGAGCCTCAAGTGATTGACGACTTTGGCGACGTTTACGGTATTTTGCTTGCCGTAACGGGTGATGGCTACAGCTATAAAGAGCTGCTCGATTACGTCGATTACCTCAGACGAGAGTTAGAACTGATCGATGGGGTGAGTAAGATTTCCGTATCAGGGCAACAGCAAGAGCAAGTCTTCATTGAGATTTCGATGAAGCGGATGAGTAGTCTCGGTCTGTCACCTACCACGGTATTCAACCTGCTGTCGACGCAAAACGTCGTCTCTGATGCAGGGGCGATTCGGATTGGTGATGAGTATATTCGTATCCACCCGACAGGTGAGTTCCAGAATGTCGATCAGCTAGGTGATTTGATTCTGACTGAAAGCGGTGCGCAAGGCCTTATTTACCTAAAAGACGTGGCTGAAATCACACGCGGCTATGTCGAAGTACCGAGTAATATCATTACCTTCAACGGTGATCTGGCGCTAAACCTTGGTGTCTCTTTTGCCCAGGGGGTCAACGTTGTTGAAGTCGGTAAGCGCTTTGACCGTCGATTGGCTGAGCTCAAGTATCAACAACCAGTGGGCGTTAATATCTCTGAGATATACAGCCAGCCAAAAGAAGTAGATAAATCGGTAAGTGGCTTTGTAGTCAGCCTTGGTCAGGCAGTGGCGATTGTTATCATCGTTCTGCTGTTCTTTATGGGGCTGCGTTCAGGTCTGCTTATTGGCTTAATTCTATTACTGACGGTCTTGGGTACTTTCATCTTTATGAAGTACTTTGCCATCGACCTGCAGCGAATCTCGCTCGGTGCACTGGTTATCGCCTTAGGTATGCTGGTGGATAACGCCATAGTGGTGGTCGAAGGGATATTAATCGGTACCCAGAAAGGGCGAACGAGAATGCAGGCCGCGACCGACATAGTGACCCAGACTAAGTGGCCGCTATTGGGTGCGACGGTCATCGCGGTTACCGCATTTGCGCCGATTGGTTTGTCTGAAGATGCGACGGGTGAATATTGTGGCACCTTGTTTACCGTTCTGCTTATCTCGCTCATGCTGAGTTGGTTTACCGCTATTTCTTTAACGCCATTCTTTGCCGATATCTTCTTCAAAGGTCAGAAGTTCAAACAGGATGGCGAAGAGAGTGACCCATACAATGGAATGATCTTCGTGATGTACAAGGGCTTCCTGGAGTTCTGTATGAAGCGAGCATGGTTGACCGTAATTGTATTGATCCTTGGTCTGGCTGCGAGTATTGCAGGCTTTACCCAAGTGAAGCAGTCATTCTTCCCGTCATCGACTACACCTATCTTCCAGGCCGATATCTGGTTACCGGAAGGAACGGATATTCGAGCGACTAACACCAAGCTTAAAGCGCTGGAGTCGTGGTTATCTGAACAGGATGGCGTTGAACATATCACGACAACGGCAGGTAAAGGCCTGCAACGCTTTATGCTGACTTATGCGCCGGAGAAGAGTTACGCGGGTTACGGTGAGATCACGACAAGGGTGACCAGTTACGAGGAGCTTGCCAGCTTAATGACTAACTTCAGGCAGCATCTCGAAGATAAGTTCCCTGAAATTAACTACAAGCTCAAGCAGATCGAATTAGGTCCGGGTGGTGGTGCCAAGATTGAAGCACGAGTTATTGGTTCTGATCCGACGATTCTGCGCGGTATTGCTAAACAGGTCGAAGACATCATGCATGCGGATCCGGGAGCGACGAACATTCGTCACGACTGGCGTGAGCGTACTAAAGTACTTGAACCTCAGTTCAACGAAAGTCAGGCTCGACGTTACGGCATCACCAAATCAGATGTCGATGAGTTCCTGTCAATGTCATTCTCGGGTAAGTCGATAGGTGTTTACCGTGACGGTACAACACTAATGCCGATCGTTGCTCGTTTACCGGAAGAAGAGCGAGTCGATATTCGTAATATCGAAGGGATGAAAATCTGGAGTCCTGCGTTGAGTGAGTACATCCCGCTCCAGCAAGTGACTATGGGCTACGACATTCGTTGGGAAGACCCAATCATTGTGCGTAAGAACCGTAAGCGTATGCTGACGGTAATGGCCGATCCGGACATCCTGGGTGAAGAGACGGCAGCGACTCTGCAGAAACGCTTAATGCCGCAAATAGAAGCCATTCAACTGCCACCGGGTTATTCGTTAGAGTGGGGCGGTGAATATGAATCTTCTGGTGAAGCGCAGGCCTCTCTGTTTACTACCATGCCGATGGGCTACCTGTTTATGTTCCTGGTGACCGTGTTCCTGTTTAACTCGGTTAAAGAGCCATTGATCGTATGGTTAACGGTGCCATTGGCGATTATCGGTGTAACTACAGGTCTGCTGGCACTCAATACGCCATTTGGCTTTATGGCCCTGCTTGGTTTCCTTAGCTTATCAGGTATGCTGCTCAAAAATGGTATCGTTCTGCTTGACCAGATTGAGATTGAGATGCACTCAGGTAAAGACCCTTATGTAGCGGTCGTTGATGCGGCGTTGAGTCGTGTACGTCCGGTATGTATGGCGGCAATCACAACCATTCTCGGTATGATTCCGCTGTTACCTGACATCTTCTTTAAGCCGATGGCGGTGACCATTATGTTTGGTTTAGGATTTGCAACGGTACTGACACTTATTGTCGTACCAGTGTTGTATCGTCTATTCCACAAAGTTAAAGTGCCAAACTAACAGCAACAATGGATTAAGCGCCCCTGACTCTGTTGGGGGCGTTTGTTTTTAAAGGAGAAGACGAATGAGCAAGGATTCAACCTGCGCATGGGCAATGAACCATGAACTGGAACGCGAGTATCATGATGCAGAGTGGGGCGTACCCGTTTATGACGATACGGTATTGTTTGAGTTCATCACTCTGGAAGGGGCGCAAGCGGGTCTTAGCTGGATCACGATTCTCAAAAAACGCGAGGGTTATCGTGCTGCATTTGAAGGCTATGATTTAGCAAAACTTGCTAAGTATGACGAGTCCGAAGCAGAGCGCATAATAGAGAATTTCGATGTTGTTAAGCATCGCGGTAAGATTAACTCAGTGTTTAGTAATGCTCGTGCGGCGATAGCGCTTCAGGAAGAGTATGGCAGTCTGTCTGATGCTCTGTGGCAGTTCGTCGATGGTAAACCTGTCATCAATCAGTGGACAGAAATGAGCGATGTACCAGCCGCGACAGAACAGTCTAAAGCAATGAGTAAGTTTCTCAAAAAGAAAGGCTTCAAATTCGTCGGAGAGACAATTTGCTATGCATTTATGCAGGCAGTAGGAATGGTCGATGACCACCTTATAAATTGCCCGAAGAAAACCGCCTAACCGTCATTGGCAGCCGATCTTATGCTGCCAATACAATAATTATCGACCCTGGTCGTGAATTCTCTCCAGAGCTTCAACACGCCTTAGCTGAGTAGCATCGAAGCTCTGTTCTCTAAGTTGAGCAATTTGCTCAAGCTTGTCCTGTTCAGCCAGAGCGCCAGAATTAAGTAGCTCGTCTCGATGCAGAAGATAAGAATCCAGAGCTGTCTGAAAAGAGGCTCGCTGTTGATCGAGTGTTTCGAGTCGCTCAGCGCCGGCTTCACCGACCAGTTCGACTCTGGCGATATATCTCTGTTGGTCGTCGAGCGTTGATAGCGAGTTGAGATTGCTCACTAGCTGATTGTTTCTTTCTGCCTGCTGAACGTATTCAGGCATATCAATAAGTTGATCCGCGAGTTGGGCTTGCTTCTGCTCGCCAGCTAAATCATTTTGCGCAATCTTTATTTTCTCTATCGCCAGTTGACGCAAGTGGTTCTCCTCACCAAATAGCTGTTCGATTTGCTGTTGGGAGAAGTACTCAAGCTGCAGTTGCAGGATTTGTAAGTGGAGCTGCTCTAAGTCCACAGCGGTCAGTTGAGTGGTTTGCAGTGATTCAAGCCCTGCCAGCGCCTGCTTGTATTGCAGATAAAGCGCAAACAGCTCTTCCTCGCTGTTTAGCTCGCTGTCACTTAAGGCACGCTGACTGACCCTTTGTTTAATCTGATCAAGATTCTGCTCACCCAGACTACTTAACGAAAAATCGAAAAAGTGCCTGGTGGTTGTCTGATCGATCTCTACATCTGCTTGAGATGGTGCAACTGACGCGTTGGCAGCGGGGGAATCGGAATAATAAAAGACCGCTCCTAGCCCAACAGAAGTCACAAGAGAAACGGTAATTAGAGCGGTCATTTTCATTAGGTTATCCTTATAGCCCTTGCTGTTTGAGACGATTAGCGTGTTGGCGATAGAGGGTGACAGGATCGGTTTCAAACAGATGATGGAGACCTAACATCCCGTTAATCTCGTCGAGGTGATTCATCCTGTAGTCATCACGAATTACTTTGCCTAAATGAGTGCTGCATGTCCCGACTAAGCCATCGTTTGGTTCATCGAATGCCCAACCGAGTACTACCATCGCACCATCAGTGGGGTCTAGAAGGTTGGTAAAATTGGAAGCCCCGGTCCAAGAGTAGTAATAGACGCCATTGCTAGCGAGAAGGTCACCCTCACCACATTCACTGTTTGGAATACCGTAAGGGTGGTGTTGGTTGAAAGCCAGCGAGCCTTCGGTAGTCAGAGCCTCTAACGACGCCAGAGGGTCTTGATCGAGATCTGTGCCGCCAGAAAGTAGGTTAATCAGTGTCGTTAGTCCGCCAGCAAGTTTGACGGCTAACCCTTCTAAACCTGAACCTTCTGCTACATTGCCTCTGACCAAATCAGCGACCTTAGAACCTTTGTTTACACCACCAATGCTAGTGACCGATGCGACAAGGTCAGGACGGACGGAAGCAACATACCGAGCGGTAGGTCCACCATGGCTGTGGCCAATCAAATTGACCTTAGTCGCACCAGTTGCAGCGAGTAAGGTCTCAACTTGATTTAGTAGTTGTTCTCCTCTCACCTCGGTACTGTTTGATGCAGATACCTGTGCTACGTAAACAGTGGCTCCATCACGAGTTAAAGCGTGAGGTATGCCATAGAAATAGTCGACTCCGGCAAGGGTATCAAAGCCAAATAGCCCGTGAACCAGCACAATAGGGTACTGGGTCTGAGTGTAGCCGCTTGCATGAGCAAGATTGGTTAATATCGGTTGCCCAATTGCCAGAGCGCAGGTAAGGACAAGTGTATAGATGTGTTTCAAAGTTAACTCCTTCTGGTATGACCTCTGATGAGATATTTAAACGTAGAAGAAAAACTGACTGATACAAATCTGACGGGTTAATGAAATGTTAAAGTGTGATGTTGTGGGAGAAAACAACAGTTTTGTTTAGCGAGTAGTTGGAAAGGCTGATTTTGAGTTATTTGTTATTAAAATCAAGGTATTAAAAAGCCTCGCGAACGAGGCTTGGTTGAATTTTGCTGAGCTATAAGCTGTTATGCCGTTGCTTCTTTTTCCGCAATCAGTGCGTTGTAGCGGGCAAAGCCCTGTTCGAGATCGGCGATCAAGTCATCAACGTTCTCCAGACCGATGTGAAGGCGGATCAGAGTCCCTTCAAAGTTAGGGTTAGCTACGGTTCGTAAGCTGTTAAAGCTTTTTGGTTCATTCGCCAGAATCAGACTTTCGAAACCACCCCAGGAGTAACCCATACTAAAGTGCTTCATACCATCAAGCAGCGCTGTTGTCGCGCGAGGGTAGCTGGTGTTGAGAACAAACGAAAACAGTCCATTACCACCGGTGAAATCACGCTCAAAGAACTCATGTCCAGGACAGGTTTCTAGTGCCGGGTGACGAACATGATCCACTTCAGGTCGTGTTTGCAGCCATTGTGCGACTTTCAAACTGTTTTCTGCATGCTGACGTAGACGAACATCTAAGGTACGAATGCCGCGCAGGCCAAGATACGCGTCATCAGGAGAAACACACTGTCCCATCAGATAGCTCTGCTCTCGAAGCTGATCCCAATGCTGTTCGGTTGCAATTGCAGTGCCCAGCATAACGTCTGAGTGGCCGACAATGTATTTAGTCGCCGCCTGAATGGAGATATCAACACCATGATCAAATGGAGAGAAGTTTACCCCTGCCGCCCAGGTGTTATCGAGCATCACAATCATCTCGTTCTCGTGAGCGATTTTCGCCAGAGTAGGGACGTCCTGAACTTCCATGGTGATAGAACCCGGAGACTCTAAAAATAACACCTTGGTGTTAGGTTTAATCAGACTACGGATGTCTTCGCCGATGGTGGGATCGTAGTAAGTCGTCTCTACGCCCATCTTTTTAAGAATTTTTTCGCAGAAGTCACGGGTTGGTTCATAACAAGTATCAACCATCAGAATGTGGTCGCCAGTCTCGACAAACGCCAGAATGGCGTTAGAGATTGCGGCTGTCCCACAAGGGTAAAGTGCACAACCAGCGCCACCTTCAATCTCAGTCATTGCATCTTGAAAAGCAAAGTGGGTATGGGTGCCACGGCGACCATAGAAGAGAGTTTTATTGGCTCTGTTTACTGTCGCATGATGTTTTTCAGCAACGGTGTCAAAGACCACAGTAGAAGCGCGTTGAACCGGTGGGTTTACTACACCGTTGGTCCACTTTTTATCACGCCCTGCTGTAACGTACTTGGTCTGTTTGCTTTCTGACATTGGAAGTCCTTATCTAATAACGCATTGCCTTATTTAAACCATGGCAAGGCATCAATATCAAGAGGCGATCAGAGAAGAGGGTTAAACAGATAGAAAACACGTTCCAAAAAGCGTGAATATAGCTTGCGCTTTTTCCACTGTTCGCTGTCAACCTTATGGGACTCATCGATGTAGCTCTGCTGGAGCCAAAGCATCTCTTTAGTGAATGCTTCATCATCGATTGCCAGAGTAAGTTCAAAGTTAAGCCACAGGCTGCGCATGTCCATGTTGACTGTACCAACCAGACAGAACTGCTCATCAATAACAACCGACTTGGTGTGCAGTAAGCCGCCATAAAATTCATAAATCTCTACGCCGGCACTTAGAAGTTCACTGTAGAAAGCGCGTGACGCCCACTGAACCATCAAAGAGTCGTTCTTATGCGGAATGATCAACTCTACCTTAATACCACGCTGAGCGGTCATCTTAAGGGTTTCAAGCAGATCTGAACTTGGCACAAAGTAAGGAGTGGTAATTCTCACTGACTGATTGGCTTGGTTGATGGCCAGAGTTAACACCTGAGAAATTAAGTGTTCTGGCATACCAGGTCCGGATGGCACCACTTGAACTGGATGCTGAGGTTCGTTTGGATCGATACGACATTCAGGTAGTTGAGGGAAACTGCGTGACCCCGTCTCTACTTCCCAGTCCCAGCAATGAATCGCAGAAAGCACGTTAACCGTTGGTCCGGTGATACGAACCATAATATCTATCCACTGACCGACCCCCGAGTCCTGTTTGAAGTAGGCAGGGTCGACCATGTTCATCGAACCGGTATAGGCGATCTTCTCATCAATAACGATGATTTTGCGGTGCTGCCTTAAATCGAGTCGACGTAAGAATATACGCCACGGACTGACTTCGAGGGCTTGAACGACTTCAATACCCGCATTGCGCATCATCTTGACCCATTGGCTACGGAAGAATCGTGGGCTGCCAGCAGAGTCGAGAAGCAAACGAACGGTAACACCGCGTTTGGCTGCTCTAATTAATGCTGAAGCAACCGAGTCCGCCAGACCACCAGGGTGCCAAATATAAAATACCATCCGAATACTTGATTGAGCGTTCTCTATATCTTCAATCACAGAATGGAGTATTTGATCGGGTGAACTTTGTAACGACAAAGAGTTACCTGAAAGAGCCGGCAGACCCAGACGGTTGTTGCACAGTTCATCGATACGGTAGATATGTCGCCCAAAGCTTTCTGGCGAATGAGCGTGACAATCGTTGAGGTTAGCAAACCAATCGGCAAAAGGAGAGAGCATCTCTTTCGCACGTTCAGCACGTTTACGGCCTAAATTGAGTTCACCAAACAGGAAATAGCAGGCGACACCGACGATTGGAATGATATAGATGATCATTAACCAGGCGAGAGAAACACTGACGGCGCGACGCTTAAGTACGACGCGTATGGTTACACCAGCAACCAAAATCCAATAGAAGACGATGCCAGCGAGTGTCAGGAAGTGATAAAACTTTTCCATTCAAATACCTAGATGAAACAGAGCACTCCAATATTAGAACTCACTACGAGCTACGACAAGTCACAAATTCGCGAAGGACGAAACTATATTGGTCGAACGGCAAAAAGCACAAATATGTTATGTGAATGTAAAATCTGGTGATAGGAGGGTGTTAAAGGCTAAAAAAGCAGCATTTAAACACAATGTTTACATTTTTGGTGGAAAAATATACTGATTGGGCTTCCAATTTTAATCTTAAACTGCTTTACTTGCTACAACGTTAGCGTCACTGATAATTTTATTAAGTGTAAATATAACTATACACCCACTTTTATAGACGCCTAACAGAAGCAAACACAACTTAAAAAACGATTTAATGGAGTAACCGTGGCTACAAGTACAAGTGCACAGCCCCGTGATACATGGGGGTCTAAACTAGGCTTCGTCATGGCCGCAGCAGGTTCTGCTGTTGGTTTAGGCAACATATGGAAATTTCCTTACACAGCAGGTGAGAGTGGCGGCGGTGCGTTCGTTGCAATCTACCTAATTTTTGTAATCTTCGTCGGCTTTAGCGTAATGCTTACAGAATTCGCTATTGGCCGTAAGACAGGTCTATCTGCAGTAGGTGCGTTCAAGTCGACAGACCGTCGTTGGACCTTTACTGGCGTACTAGGGGTTCTAAGTGGCCTACTTATCATGGGTTTCTACCCTGTAGTAGGTGGTTGGGCTCTGGCATACATCTTCAAAGTGGGCGGTGGTCTGCTAAGCACTCCTGAAGCAATCGGTGATAGCTTCGGTGGCTTTATCTCTGACCCAGTTCAGCCTCTGATGTGGATGGGTATCTACCTAGCGTTCAACATCATTATCGTAATGAAAGGTATTTCAGGCGGTATCGAGAAGGCTGGTAAGATTCTTATGCCACTTCTATTCCTTATCCTGATCGTTGTATCAGTGAAAGGTCTGATGCTACCAGGTGCTATGGCGGGTCTAGAATTCCTGTTCATGCCAGATTTCTCTAAAGTAGACAGTAATGTTGTTCTAGCTGCGCTAGGTCAGGCATTCTTCTCACTAAGTCTGGGTATGGGTTGTATGATGACATACGGTTCTTACCTGAAACGAAAAGAGAACCTGGTTCAGACTACTGGTATGGTAACAGCGATGGATACGGGTGTTGCGATCCTAGCTGGTGTAGCAATGTTCCCTGCAATGTTCGCATTCGGTATGGAACCAGCTGCTGGTCCAGGTCTGGTATTCGTAGTTGTTCCTCAGCTATTTGCTGAAATGGGTGGCGTTATCGGTCTGCTATTCGCACTAATGTTCTTCATCGGTCTGACGGTAGCTGCACTGACATCTTCTGTATCTCTACTAGAAGTTGTTGTGTCTTACCTAATCGATGAGAAAGGCATGAAACGTTCAACAGCAGTACTTAGCGCGAGCTCAGTGATGGCAGCACTATGTGTGTTTGCATCACTATCTCTAGGCGGCGTTGGTCCAACACTGTTTGGTACTGGTGTATTCGATATCTTCGACCTACTAACTGACAAGATCTTCCTAGCGGTTGGCGGTATGTTGGTATGTATCTTTGCTGGCTGGCGTCTATCTCGTGCTGACCTTGAGAAAGAAATCACTAACGACGGCGAAGTATCATTCCCACTATTTGGTCTATGGTACAACCTGGTTAAGTATGTAATCCCAGTTGCTATCGCAGTTGTTGCCTTCATGGGTATCAAGTCTGGCTTTGATAGTGGTAAAGGTGAAATCATGCTACTTGGTATTGGTATCATCGTAGTGACAGGCATCTTCTCGAAGAAGCTATAAACAGTCGCAAACTACCTTAAGAAAAAACCTCCTGCACAGGAGGTTTTTTTATATCTGAACATCAGAGTCGGGCTGGTGGTTAAGCGCCTGTTAGACTGGTTTTCGTGATAAGAATGGGTATACTCATGCGTCCAACGCGGAGTCCGTTAAATGTTTGATATTTTATTTACCCATCCAGACTTTATCGTCATCAATAAACATCCCAATGTGTCAGTGCACAAGGATGATGGCGATACTATGCTGCTTGAGGAAGTGGCTAAACAGACTGGTGATAACAAGCTCTATTTGATTCACCGTCTAGACAAAATGACTTCGGGTATCTTGCTCTTAGGACGCAGCAGTAGTGCGGCGAGTGAGCTTAGCAGACAGTTTGCAGAGCGCAGTGTTGAAAAATTCTATCTGGCTATTGGCTGTAATAAACCTAAAAAGAAACAGGGACTGATCAGCGGCGATATGCAGCGCTCTCGTCGCTCAGCCTGGAAACTGGTTAACTCGAACACCAACCCTGCAGTTACCCAGTTCTTCTCACTAGCGGCTATGCCCGGTGAGAGACTGTTTCTATGTAAGCCGCATACAGGTAAAACACACCAAATCCGCGTCGCACTTAAATCTCTGGGATCTGCCATTGCGGGGGATCCGATTTACAACGCCAGTCACCATGCTGATCGCGGCTATCTGCATGCATTTGCTTTGCGATTTGAGTTTCAGCAGCAAGCTTATCAGTTTGTCTGCGATCCACGTAACAGCGCCGTGTTAGGCGAAAAATGGAATGAACAAATGACCAGCCAAGGAATAGAATCTTGGCTTACACCATGGGAGTTATCATGGCCGAAGATAAACAAGTAGTACCAATTGCGATGCAGGCAGAACACCTGCCGAGTTTCTTTACTCAATTGACTGAACAACTAGCAATGGCGCCGAATGAAGTAAGACGCCTGTTCCATGGCCGTGGACGTCGTTTCGAAGGTTTAGAGCAGCTGACGTGTGACTGGATTCAAGGCCAGTTAATTGTCAGCATTTTTAAAACGGTCGATGACGAGTTTGTCGCTGCTTTAAAGCAGGGATTATTGGCTGTCGCAGACTCTGAACTATGGCGTGAAAAGAATGGTCAGGCGATCGTTATTCAGCACCGCTATGCTGAAGGTTCGCCATCAGAAGTATTACTGGGTGAACTTGATAGTCGACCTGTGGTGCTAGAGTCACAATTGAAGTACCAGCTTGATATCGGTCGTAACCAGAACTCAGGCCTGTTTTTAGACATGCGCTACGGACGTGATTGGGTTAAGGCTAACGCTAAGCACAAAAATGTTTTGAACCTGTTCGCTTATACCTGTGGTTTTTCTGTTGCTGCCATTGAAGGTGGCGCAGATCAGGTAGTCAACGTTGATATGTCGAAAGGTTCGCTGTCAAAAGGCAGAGAGAACCATAAGCTCAATGGTCATAACATCAATCAGGTTAAGTTCTTAGGCTACGACATCTTCCGCTCTTGGGGCAAAATCAAGAAAATGGGTCGCTATGATTTGATCATTATCGATCCACCTTCATTCCAGAAAGGCAGCTTTGCACTTACAAAGGATTACAAACGAATCCTGAGAAAGTTGCCTGAATTGTTGGCTGAAGGTGGTGAAGTATTGGCATGTGTTAACTCTCCACAAGTGACCTGCGACTTCCTGATTGACGGAATGAAAGAGGAAGCACCGACATTGCGCTTCGTTGAGCGCCTCGACAACCCTCCTGAGTTCGCTGATGTCGATAGTGAAGCGGCATTGAAGGTATTAAGATTCAAATAAAAAAACGCCCGGTTGGGCGTTTTTCTTATCATCGGCCTTGACCTGAAGTTAACTTGAGCTTTTATCCTGACTAACAAGTTGAACGTCAGGAGGACAAGCCATGTACCATACCTATATCAAAGAGCTAAGCGTCAAAAGCTTTCAGCAACCACCTCTAAAAACGCCAATCAATCGCACAGGTAAACGTTGGGATCTAACCAGTTTTTCTGTCGGCATGATCAGCGCCTTTGCACTGGTTATTCTGTTTTAATATCACTCTGCTTTAAGGTGTGAAAGCCTGAATAGATGCGGGTAAAGGTAGTAAACCAGCATGCGGCTCCAAAAATGTAAGCGATGGTAGCAAAGTGGTTCGGCAACAGGCAAAACAGCACGAAACAGGCGATGGTCTCTGTTCCTTCAGTCAGACCACTCATGTAATAGAGCGACTTGTGCTGGTAGACAGGGTTCTCGATACCTCTTTTCCCGGCCATCACTGCGAAGGCAAGAAAACTACTGCCAGTGCCAATAAATGAAAAAATCAGAAAGGCACCGGCCACGGCATTCTGCTCAGGATTTGCCATCACAAAACCAAAAGGGATCAGTGAATAGAACAGAAAGTCGAGGCTGATATCGAGAAAACCACCAGCATCAGAGATACCCTGAATACGGGCCAGTGCACCGTCTAAGCCATCACAGATACGGTTAGCAATGATAAACCCAAGCGCAAGGGTGTACTGTTCTAACAGCAGTGCAGGAAAGGCACAGCAACCGAGCGCAAAGCCAAACAGGGTGGTCTGGTTAGCCGTAACGCCAAATTTATCTGCCACTTTCGCAGTTTGTGCCAGCGGCCAGCGAATGATTTTTATACTCAGACTATCAAGCATGTGCTGCCTCCCACGGCCAGGTTAAGCAGCGGCTATGCTCGGGAATATCTGCTTCGTCGTGAGTAACCATGAGTGCCGGTATGTTTGCTTGCTTGAGCTGTTCTACCACCCATTGGCGAAACTGAACCCTTAACTCTTTATCAAGCTTACTGAATGGCTCATCTAACAAAGCCAGGTTGGGCTTGGCGAGCAGCATGCGAGTTAAGCTGATACGCGCTCGTTGGCCACCGGAAATCTGGTCAGGAAATGAGTTTGCCAGTTTAGTCAGCGAAATATTTTTCAGGGCCTGCATTGCTTGCTGTTTACGTTCTGCGCCTTTTATTTCATTAGGCAGAGCAAAGGCAAGGTTTTCCCATACTGTCAGGTGAGGAAACAGCAAGTCGTCCTGAAACAGGATGCCGACCTGGCGCTGATGTGAAGGGAGTGAGTCAATGGACTGCTGGTTTAGCGACACCGAGCCGCTATAGGTAAATTCACTACTGAGGTGTCCGGCTATAACATCAAGTAAGGTCGACTTACCGCAACCACTCGGACCCATTAGAGTGACGATTTCACCTTTCTCGATGCTGAGGTTAAGGGCATCAAATAAGGCTTCGCCACTATTTTTAAAGATGGCGAGGTTTTCGAGACAAAGGCTCATTTGGCAGTAATCCTTTAATAGACAACCTACGATACTTAACCTGCAATCGGCTAAGTACAATAGCAATTGAGAAGAATACCAGTGGCAGTATTGCTTGCCACAGTGCGTATATTGCCGTTACGCGACGGTCGAAGCCGCTCGACAAAGCAACCGCTTCAGTCGTTATGGTGCTAATTCTACCTGCGCCTAATACTAAGGTTGGCAGGTATTGGGCCAGGCTGACACTGATACCAATCGCCCAGGCAAACATCACAGCGGGCAGTAAGATGGGGAGTTTTACTTGCCACCATACCTGAACTGGGCTCTTACCCAGGCTGAGACCAACCCGAGTCAAACCGTTATCAAAACTTCGCCAAGGTCCGTCGAGAGACAGATAAACGTAAGGGAAGGCGAAGAATACATGTGCCCAGCAGACCCAGAATAGGTAGGCATTGCTGTTGATATAAAGGGTGACAACCTGGATACCAAACAGCACAGAGAGCTGTGGAATTAGCATAGGTATGGCTATCACGTAGCCAGGTACTTGCCAGCGATGACGCAGACGATACTCATGGGCAGCTAAAGCGAGTAAAAGGGCGATTGTCGCGCTGATCAAAGCAATCAATAAGCTTTGATTCAGAGTACTGAGGATACCGTCCCATTCATATTGCCAGAAGCGCAAGCTGTATTGGCTGGGCAATAGATCGGGGAAGCGCCAGCGTTGAGCGAAGCTCCAGACAATCAGCAGTGGAACCATGAGTAAACTTAACAGTAAAACGAGGCTGAATACGGATTTGCCCGGTAGGGCAAAACCAGAGCGACCTGAGTATTGCCAGTATCGAGACACCTTGGTGACGAACCATTCAACGAGACGGGCAAACCCTATCATTAAGCTTGCTAACAGAAACAACACCGTTGCTCCGGCAGCAGCACGGGGCAGCATGGCTAAATCTGGCTCATTAAACCATTGCCAAATCAGTACTGCAAAAGTAGGCGGGTTAGTTGGCCCTATGATTAATGCGACATCAACCACGGATAGGCTGTAGGCGATAACCGCCAGCATCGGGAAGCGCAATTTAGCGAACCATTGGGGAAAGATACATTTCCACCAGGTTTGCGCCCGAGTATAACCGAGAGACGTAGTCACTTTCTCAGTTTGCGATACCTTGAGTTGCTGCAAAATCGGGATACTCATCAGCAGCAGAAATGGCACTTCCTTAATGGCAAGCATCACAACCAGACCTAAGGCATAGGGATCTTTAATCAAAAACGCCAGATCGGCGACGGACTGTGCGTTGGGATCGTAGCCAAACAGATGGTAGAGCGAACGGGCGACCAGACCTGTCGGTGAAAAGAGAAAAGCAAAGCCGATAGCGAAGGCTACATGTGGCATCGCAAGTAACGGCGACAGAGTCAGTTCGACCTTACGCCAAAATGGGTGATGCCAGCTAGCGAGTAAAATAGCAAAGGTAGCAAAACAGGCTAAATAGCTACTAAATAGGGCTGAAAACAGCGTCAGGCCAATAGAGTGCCAAACTCCCTGCCAGGCAAAGACTGACTCAAAACCAGCAAGAGAGAAACTCTCTAGTCCAATTGGAGGAATATAACCAAACGCAGCGACTACCACTCCGGTAAGTCCCGGAATGGTAGGTAGGATGCAGATCAGAATGATAAAGAAATAGATCGCGTGTAACATCTAATCGCTTCTAGTTTCCGTAGCGCTTTAGCCATTCTTGTTCAATAGCGTTCTGCCAGCTTGGGTGTGGCTCAGCGATAGATTTAAATTGTTGAGTATTCTTAGCGGTACCTGTCAGATACTTACTGCTCAATACTGATGGGTCACCCCAAACGCTGGTATCACCCTTACGCGACTGAGCTTCTGGGCTAAGTAAGAAGTTAATCGCCACCTGAGCACCAGCACTTGCGTTGGCATTCCAAGGAATTGCTAAGAAGTGAATATTAGACAGTGCGCCATTATCCATAGCGTAAACCTGGGTAGAATCTGCCAGATTACCGTTCGCTTGCGCGGAATAAACGGCATTAGGGTTAAAAGTGATAGCGAGGTCTATCTGACCATCGTCAAGCAGCTGAATTGACTCTGTTGTGCCCGATGGGAACTGTTTACCGCCGCGCCAGGCTACTTTGTGGAACTCGTCGAGATATTGCCATAATGGCTGAGTTACCACAGCAAAGCTTTTTTCATCCACAGGCTGCATTAGCGACGCATCGTTGTTAGTCAGTTCAATCAGCAACGCTTTTAGGAAACTGGTTCCGTGAAATTCAGGTGGGCGAGGGTAGCTGAGACGATTCGGGAATGCTTTCGCGTAGCTCAGCATCTCACTAAAAGAGTTAGGAGGATTGTTGAGCTTTAACTTATCGTGGATAAATACTAGCTGACCAACACCCCAAGGCGCTTCAAGCCCATCTGTCGGTTCAGAGAAATCAACGTCAATAGGTAAGGTTTTA